>JAJYVR010000277.1 GCA_021791935.1 Acidobacteriota bacterium | reverse complement strand
CGCCATCTGCTCGCCCGTCTGCTGTGGCACGGCAAACACAGCCTGCAGCACGTCCTCGCCTGGTCTAACTGGCGCCGGGCTCACCAACTCCTGGCCATCTTCTACCACTACAGAAAACGCGAATCGCCCCTGCCTGATTGCTTTCAACGGCCCTTATCCGATCGCTATCTCCAACTGTAGTACTAGGCAGCAACGTCGTTCATGAAAAAAGCTATCCCGGCTACATCACCGATAACATGACGGATTTTGCGATCGAGGGAATGCGGCAATTCAAGCAGCCATTCTTCATGATGATGCAGTTCTTCAACGATCATCGCCCCTTCGACCCGCCGCATAAATACGAACACATCTACGACAACACTCGCATCCCGGAGCCTGGCACGTTTTACGACGACTATTCCATGCGCGCTGCCCCTGCAAAAGAAGCCAGGATGCGGATCGCCGATATGCCGGACTTCAATCCGCCGAAAGACCTGACGGAGCGCCAGCGGAAACAGTGGAACTACCAGAAATTCATGCAGCATTTTCTGGCGACACTGCGTTCCCAGGACGACAATGTCGGCCGGTTGCTCGACTATCTGGACAAAAGCGGGCTCGCCGACAATACCATCGTTGTCTATACGGCGGACCATGGGTTCTTTCTCGGCGATCACGGTTGGTTCGATAAGCGCTTCATGTACGAGCAGGCAATTCGAGTTCCCTGGATGGTTCGTTACCCAGGCCGTATCAAACCTGGCGGCGTCAGTAAAGATTGGATCGTGAACATCGACAACGCGCCGACGGCGCTGGACTTGGCGGGCCTGCCTGTTCCCCAGGAAATGCAGGGGCGCAGCGTCGCGCCGCTGTTGCAGGGCAGCGCTCCGCGGGATTGGTAAACCTCTTTTTACTATCACTACTACGAATTCGCCCCTCCGCACTGGGTGTTGCCGCACTATGGAATCCGCACCAGCCGCTACAAATTGATCGGCTATTACACCGTGAATGAATGGGAATTGTTCGACCTGGAAAAAGACCCCGACGAAATGGAGAACCTTTTCGAGTGGTCAGGCTACAAGGTCCATCCCGACTATCAGGCGGTCGCGGACGACCTCGTCTCGCAACTGAAGGGACTGCGCGAGAAATATAAAGACACGACTGGAAGCCCGGTGAAGCTGTGGCCAACCGGCAGCTACGACTGATGGAGTTCTTGGACGACGATATGCGCTCTGGGCAGGCCCTTGAAGCCGTGCCCCGATACAAGCCACGCTTAATCGTAGCTTCCCTAAACGTATTCTTCGAGTTGTTCGACGGGTCCGTTCCGTCGCGATTTAACGGGGTCTCATCGTCTCTCGTCTCGATTGTCGTTGTCGCCCCGCTGGTCGCCGTCGGATTGCTACTGTCCGGGGCGGCAATGCGGGCAACGGAGGAGTTTCGGGGTTACCGGAGGCCAGTCGCCAGCAGAGACATGCTTCTGTGGCGATGGCGGCGGCGGACGGAGACTCGCCGCACATGATGGACGTAGTAGCTATGGGAGGGCTGGAAATGAACGGAATGTCTCTGTGGCCGACTGACCGGTTTGGCGAGACCGCCGATGGACGGAGCGGCGGATGCAATGGGTACTGACGACGCCGCATCGTCGCTTGCCACCAGTCGGGTAGGCGGAGCGCTGTGGGACGAGTAGGTTTTATAAACAGAGATGTGGAAACATGCCTGCTCGAATTCTTCTTCGACATCGAGCTTGCCGCTGGCCTGGAGCTGGCCTAGAACGGCCCTCATCCAGGCGATCTCTTTCAGCGACATTCCCTTTTTCCCCAGGTCGATGGCCTCCCCGGTCAGATGGGGAGAGGCAGTGTCGCCAGATGTTGGCGCGGCGTTGCCGTTATAGCGGGCCAAGTGCCGTTGAAAGCTTACGGTGCGAACTGCCGAGGTGAGTTGCAAGGGTCGGCCAAAAATGTCCTGATGGGCGCGCGAGATATTGTTAAGAAACTGAGCTACCCAGGGTCGGCAATATCGACGATTGAGCGGCAGACGGGGATCGACCTCCAGGCCCGCGGAAGCAGGCAAGGCCACCAGGTCCCCGGAATGGACCATGGCGCGGAGTTGAGCATCGTCCTGAATGCGACTGAGGCCTTCCACGTCGGCGATGATGTTCTGGTGGACCAGCACGTCATGCGAACCGCGCAGGGCAACGGGCATGTAGCTGGGCACGGAGGTATTGAAGAGGGGCACATTCCGAGTGTTCTTCGCATTGACGCCGGAGACGCTTTCGTCATCTGGGTAGGCGGCCAGCGTGGGTAGCGGCTGCACCGGAACGGCGGACGCTTCGGTAAGTGGAGTGGCGCGCGCGTGGATCCGATCCAGAGTCGCGGACAAACGGCGGGAGCGGGCATACGCTTTGGTTCGGCGACGATAGCTTGTTTTCCGAGAACGTGAGACCGGGACACGGCGCCGGTCAGCCAGCCGACGCGAAGCTGTCGAATGGGCGATCGTGGCGTGGCCGGCAGAAGCGGACTTCGCATTTCGGCGGTGAACTGAGGAGGCTGTCCGGCGCGTGGTCGCATGCTTTGACGAGCGCAACCGTCTGGCTTGTTGCGTGGAAGCGACGCCCGACTGCGTGGAACTTGCTGAGGACAAACACGGAACGGACAAGGCTGCAGCCAGGCAAAAAGCCAGGACAATTCTGCCGACAATGCGGGATTTGGCTGCGAACTGGAGGGGGAAGCTTTGCATGGCAACCTTATGTTTAAGATTACGCGATTCGTGCTATGAATGGTAGTTACCACTGGGGTACAGCGCGATGGATCGACAGCAGCCATGCCAATCCGCAGGCATCCTGAGGATGGCCGGCGTTTTCGGCCAAAAAGTCGCGCAACTTGTGGGCGATTTTCGTGTTGTAACGTACAGGTGAAGTTGATCGGCGCGGCTAACGAAATGGCCGATCGAGACTCTAATAGTGTTGCACGGAATACCCGACGGCGGGGTTTGCACAGGCTGAAATCTTCGGCGATCGAGGCCAGTGCAGGAGAGCGTGAAAGAGGGGCTTTTATGATGAAAAGGAAGATTTTACAATCGACGATTCGTTCAGTAGCGGTACTGGCGGTTGGCGTGGGCCTGGCGATGGGTCTGCCGTTCGCCGCATCGGCGCAGCAGGTCCGCGCCAACTGGAGCAAATACGCGCCCTTCGCCCAGTACAAAACCTACGAGTGGGTGGAGAACGAAGCGACGAACCACCCCTTTTATCGGCAGTACGTTGGGGAATATGTGAACTACGCCCTGACCAAGAAGAAGGGCCTGCGACGAGTTTCCGGATCGCAGAACCCCGACCTGTATGTGACCTACCACTTTACGACCCGTGTGACCACCGATCTGGACACGTACGGCTATGGGTTCGGCGGCGGTTGGGGCGGTTGGGGCGGCTGGGGCTGGGGCGGCATGGGCATGGGAATGGGCGGCATGAGCTACTCCCAGACGAGGATGGATCCTCGCGTCATGGGGTACTTGACCCTGGATATGA
>JAJYVR010000276.1 GCA_021791935.1 Acidobacteriota bacterium | reverse complement strand
GCAGCCATTCCCACGGGCGCGTGCCGGCCGCGATCAGCGCGATCCATTGGCCGGCAACTTCATCCACAACGACGAAGCTGGGGTCCTCCGTGGACGCTTCGCGGGCAACAATGCCGGCTGCGGGAATCCCCGCCAGCACTACGAGAAGTGCCGCGACTGCGGTGCCGAACGCCAGGTACATGGGCGAAGCATGAAGCCAGTGCGCGGCCGCCAGCCACAACAGCAGGCCCGCCGCGGAGCCCCACGTTCCCGGCGCGGGACGCAGGAATCCTGCGCCAAAAAAAGTCGCCAACGTCCAGGCCCAGGCCGTCCGTTTTTTTGTCATTTACTCATCGTCGCCGGGGCCGCGCCCACTGCGTTGCATCTCATCCAGACCCTCCAGCACTTCCGGATCCAGGATGGGAGACGAGATGCGATAGGCGCCGCTGGCCCACTTGCCCAGGTCGATCAAGCGGCAGCGGTCGCTGCAAAATGGAAAATCTTCGTCGTCTTGCAGCACCAGCGTGTGGCAAGTTGGACACCGGAGAGCCGATATTGTTTTGTTTTTCTCTTTCGCCATACAGATTCTCACAATGTAACTGTAGAAGTTACATATCGACGGTTCGTCATTCTGAGCGCAGCGAAGAATCCAGAAAGCAATGGCGGCGCTGATGAGGCAAGTATTCTCTGGATTCTTCGCTGCGCTCAGAATGACAAGACTTTTTTACACCTCTACGCGCGACGAAACTTTTATGCCACGACACGGGCAATCAGGTCGTAATCGTGGGCATCGGTGATTTCACAGCGATAGAACTTTCCCGCCAGCACAGCCGGGTAGGGTCCGAAGTCGTTGATGAGGACCTTTCCGTCGATCTCTGGAGCGTGCATCGCGGCACGGCCCTGCCAGAGCAGCGGCGTTTCCTCGCTTTCGCCTTCCATGAGAACGTCGAAACTGCGCCCCACCTGCGCCGCGCGCGCCTTGCGGCTGATCTGCAATTGATTTCGCATCAGCTTGCGCTGCCGCGTGCCGATGGTCCTGCGGGGAACTTTTCCGTCAAGGGCAAAGGCAGCGGAGCCTTCCTCATCGGAATACTCGAACACACCCAGCCAGTCGAAGCGCGCCTCGCGAACAAAATCCATCAACAGGTCAAAGTCGGCGTCGGTTTCTCCGGGAAAGCCGGCGATGAAGGAGGTGCGCAGGGCAATCTCCGGCATGGTGGCGCGCGCCCGTTCAATCATTTGCAGAAAGATGTCCGCTCCGCCGCCGCGCTTCATGCGCTTTAGGACGTTGGGCGCTGCATGTTGCAACGGCACATCCAGATATTTGCAGATGTTTTCGTGCCGGGCCATGGTGTCGAGCAGGGCCGGCGTCACTTTGTTGGGATAGGCGTAGAGAAAACGCAACCAGCGGACGCCATCGATGCGGGCGAGACGATCCAGCAGTTGCGCCAGGCCGTCCTTCATGCCAAAGTCTTCGCCATAGCAGGTGGTGTCCTGGCCGATGAGCGTGACTTCCTGTACGCCCTCGGAGACCAGCCGCTCCACCTCTGCAACGACGGATTCGAACCGGCGGGAGCGAAACTTGCCGCGAATCTGCGGAATGATGCAGAAGCCGCAGGGGTGGTCGCAGCCCTCCGCAATTTTCACATAAGCGGAACTGCGCGCTGTGGTGCGAAGACGCGGCGTGTGCTCGTTATAGAGATAGTTCGGCAGGCTGGCGATGGCGCCGTCCCAGCTTTCGCGGGAGAAACGACCCTGTGCTTCGCGATGGTCGCCTTCGGCGCGATGCGAAATGCTCGCCTCGGCGATCGTTAGAATGCGAAATGGCGAATCTGTAGCAGCCGAGCTGAACGCCGACTGCGGCGAAGTTAGACCGGCTGCGGCGAGGATCTGCTCCAGCTCGCCAGTGCCGACGACGGCATCGACCTCGGGAATATTTTTCTGAATTTCGTCGCGATAGCGTTCGACCATGCAGCCGGCGACCACCAGGCGTCGGGCTCTGCCGCCGGTTTTGAGCCGCGCCATTTCGAGAATGGTGTCGACGGATTCCTGCTTCGCTTTGTCGATAAAGGAGCAGGTATTCACCACCAATATGTCGGCGGTTTCCGCATCCGCAGTGATGGTCGCGCCAGCCTCGGAGAGGATTCCCATCATCACTTCGCTGTCGACCAGATTTTTGGGGCAGCCCAGGCTGACAAATCCGATCCTGGGACGGGAGACCTGTGGCCCAGGGATGGTTGGGGCTGCGTTGATTTCAAGACTGTTCACACCTTCTATTCTATCAACCGCAGCAAATGCCTGCGGCCTCTCGATCCGCCGCTGCGCAGTGATATCATCGAACCTGTGCCGGGTCCTACGCGACGCAATCCCGCCAACCCCGCCAGGTCCGGAAGGAAGCAACGGCAACGGGCCCATGCGTGTGCAGTGGGATACCCGGCGCAAGTCATTCAGCCATCCAGCCAGCCTTATACACGCAGTTCCGGCGAACATACACAACAGAATGTTTCGAGGCCAACCCATTGAAATTCGATCTTCGACCGCGGTCGCTGCACCGGGCAAAAATCAGCGCGCTCGGCACCTATGTTCCGCCCCGTTTGTTGACCAATGCCGACCTGGAAAAGATGGTCGACACAAATGACCAGTGGATTGTGGAACGGACCGGCATTCGTGAGCGCCACATTGTGGACCCCGGCGTTGCGACCAGCGATATCGCGGTGGAAGCGGCGCGCGCGTGCCTGGCCGAGCGCGGCATCGAACCGAGCGAGCTGGAAGCCATTATCGTGGCGACTGTCACTCCGGACATGATGTTTCCCGCCACGGCCTGCCTGGTGCAGCACAAGCTGGGAGCGCGGGGCGCCTGGGGCTTCGACGTTTCCGCTGCGTGCTGCGCGTTCGTGTACGCGCTTCAGGTGGGCACCAAGTTAATTGAGTCTGGCGCGCACAAAAAAGTAATGGTGATCGGCGCGGATGTCATGTCGTCGATCGTCGACTACAAGGACCGCGCCACCTGCATTATTTTTGGCGACGGCGCGGGCGCTGTCCTGCTGGAACCGGCGGAAGAGGGCGAAGTCGGCATGATCGATTACCTGCACGAAATCGATGGATCGGGCGCGGCATCGTTATATATGCCAGGGGGCGGCAGCCTGCATCCTCCGACCGCCGAAACCGTTGCGAAAAACATGCACGTTGTCCATCAGGATGGGCAGGCGGTGTACAAATTTGCCGTGCGCAAAATGTCCGAAGCGACGGAAGCCTTGCTGGTACGCAACGGCATTCATGGCAGCGATCTGGATTGCTTTATCCCGCATCAGGCGAACAAACGCATTATCGAATCGACTGCGGAGCGGCTGGGCATCGAGCGCGAGCGCGTGATCATCAATATCGACCGCTTTGGCAACACCACGGCGGGTACGATTCCGCTGGCCATGCAGACGGCGCGGGAAGAGAACAAGTTGCATAAGGGCGACGTGGTGCTGCTGGCATCGGTGGGAGCCGGGTATACCGTCGGCACCTGTTTGCT
>JAJYVR010000275.1 GCA_021791935.1 Acidobacteriota bacterium | reverse complement strand
GGTGGGCAATTCCTCGATTCTGGTCGCCGACGTGGGCCATGCCGAGGACTCGGGACAACTGCAATACAACATTGTCCGGGTAAATGGGGAACGGTCGGTGTATCTGCCGATCTTCAAGCAGGGCGGCGGCAGCAACACGATCACGATTGTCAAAGGCATCCGCGAGCGGGTGAAGCACCTGCTGGATGTGCCGTCGCAGTTGAAGGCGCGGGTGGTGTTCGACCAATCCATCTTTGTGAAGATGGCGGTGGACAATGTGATCCATGAGGGCGGCATCGGACTGCTGTTGACGGCAATCATGATTCTGCTGTTCCTGGGCAACCTGCGGGCCACCGTGGCGGTGATGCTTTCGATTCCGCTGTCTGTCCTGGCGGGCTTTCTGCTGTTGAATGCCGCGGGCAACACCATCAACACGATGGTGCTGGGCGGACTGGCGCTGGCGTTGTCGCGACTGATCGACAACTCCGTGATCGTGCTGGAGAACATTTTCCGCCACATGGAGATGGGCGAGGCGCCGATGACCGCCGCCGAGCAGGGCGGCAAGGAAGTGGATCTTGCGGTGCTGGCGGCGACGGTTTCCACCTCCATCGTATTTTTCCCGGTGGCGCTGCTGACAGGAGTGAGCAAATATCTGTTTACCGCGCTGGCGCTGGGGGTGGTGCTGGCCATGTTCGCCTCCTACGTTGTCGCCATGACGGTGATTCCGCTGTTCTGCGCGAAATTCATCCGTCTGGAGGGGCACGATGCGCAGCAATCTCCTCCAGAAGAGAACCCCTGGGAACCGTCCGATCTGCTCATCGACAATCGCGAAGCCAAGCGGCTGCACGAGCAAAAGCGCCCGTCGGTTTTCCAGAAAATTGTCGGCGGATTCAACCGCCGCTATCACCGCCTGGAAGGCCGATACGACCGCGGGGTGGAGTACTGCCTGCGTCGTCCGGTATTTGTAACTGTAATTGCGGCAATTTTTGTGGCGGCCAGCCTGTCGCTGTACCCGTTTTTGGACCTGGCGTTTTTTCCGCGCACCGACCCCGGCCAGTTCGTGATCGACTTCAAGGCGCCGCCGGGCACGCGGCTGGAGCTGACCGACCACTACAGCGCGCGGATTGAGAACATCATTCGCCAGATGGTGCCGCCTTCCGAGCTGAACATGATCGTTTCGAACATCGGCGTCTATCCCGATCTTTCGGCCATCTATACGACCAACACGGCGATGGACAATGGGTTCGTCCAGGTAAGCCTGAAAAGGGAACACAAAGTCGGCAGCTACGTCTATATGTCGCGGGTGCGGCGGCGGCTGCGCCAGGAAATTCCCAACATCGAGACCTACTTCCAGACCGGCGGGCTGGTGGACTCGGTGGTGAACCAGGGCAAACCGGCGCCGTTCGATATCCGCATCAGCACCATGGACCTGAAGGACGGATACGCCATCGCCCGGCAGATTGCCGAGAAGGTCCACGGCTTGATCCTGGTAAGCGACACGCTGGTCCCCCAGGACGTCAAATATCCCGGTCTCGAATTGAATGTCAATCGTGAGCACGCTGCGTTTCTGGGGCTGACGGAAAAAAATGTGGTGGACGGGGTGATCACGGCGCTGACTTCCAACGGAATGATCGCGCCCAGTTACTGGATCGACCCCAAGTCGGGCAACAACTACATGCTGACCGTGCAGTATTACAACAGCCAGATCCAGAGCATGAAGGACTTCAAGGAAATCCCGCTGCGGGCCGAGCATTCCGTCGCCTATTTGCCGCCCGGCAGTGCAGAGAGTTTAGAGGAAATAGTCCCGCCGCACGACAATATCGTTCCGCTGGAGTCGGTGGCGGACATCAAATACATCAATACCCCCACGGTGGTCGACCACTACCAACTGCGCCGCGTGTTCGATGTTTACATTATGCCGACGACAGAGGACCTGGGGCGGATCGGCAAACAGATTGACCGGATCGTGGCCAAGACCCACCCGCCGGCCGGCACGTTGATCACCATCGGCGGCTCGATCACGGACATGCGCGAATCCTTCCACAGCTTCGCCACCGGGCTGACTCTGGCAGTTGTGCTGATTTATCTGGTCCTGATGGCCCAGTTCGCGTCGTTTTCCGATCCGTTTGTGATCTTGCTTGCTGTGCCTCCGGGCGTTGCGGGGGTAGTGCTGACGTTGTTGATCACTGGATCGTCGCTGAACATCATGTCATTGATGGGCCTGCTGATGATGACCGGCATGGCGGTTTCCAACAGCATTCTGATCGTGGAATTCGTCGGCAAACAGCGCCAGGAAGGCAAACCGCTCAAGACGGCGCTGGCCGAGGCCTGCAGGTTCCGTCTGCGGCCGATCATCATGACCACGCTGGCGACAGTGCTGGGGATCATCCCCATGTCGCTGGGTCTGGAGGCGGGCAGCGAACAGTACGCGCCGCTGGCCAGGGCGCTCTTGGGCGGAGTGCTGATCTCGGCTGTCGTCAGCGTCTTCCTGGTCCCCACGGTGTATTACCTGATCCACCGCAAGCAAGAACAAGAGCCTGGCGATGGGGAAGCGCCGGAGCTGGAAGCACGGACATGAGACGAACCTAATAATTTTCCAGAACTGCCCGTTGCGCGCGTTGTCAATCGGCATATGTACGACCCGCAAGTCTTCCGAGTCTTCATAAGAAGGGAAACTGACGTAGATGTCTTCGTTTGCGATCCGATATCCATTTTTCATTCTGATGGCGTGTCTCGCCATGGTAGTGATAGGGACGGTGAATCTGGTAAGCATGCCGGTGGACTTGTTTCCGGCTGTCAAGATACCGGTCGTCGTGGTGGCGACCTTCTATTCCGGCATGCCGCCGGAGCAGATTGAAGCCGACATTACCAACACCTTCGAGCGCTTTTTCACCCTGGGAAGCAACATCGACCACATCGAGTCGCGCTCGATGACCGGGGTCAGCCTGATCAAGGTGTATTTCACGCCGGGCACCGATCCGAACGCCGACGTCAGCAATATCTCCAACCTGGCCATGGCCGACTTGCGGCGATTGCCGCCGGGGACGTTTCCTCCGGTGGTGTTAAGCTTCGACGCCTCGAACCTGCCGGTCTGCCTGATTACGGTGGAGGGGCAGGGGCTGAATGAAATCCAGTTGAAAGACTACGCGATGTTTGAAATCCGCGACCAGGTGGCCAACGTCGAGGGGGCATCGGTGCCGCAGCCTTATGGCGGCACCTATCGCCAGGTGATGGTGTACGTCGATCCGTTGAAGATGGAAGCCAACGGACTGAGCATCAACGACGCATACAAGGCGGTGAACAGCTCCAACCTGATTCTGCCGGCGGGGGACGTGCGCATCGGGCCGAAGGACTACAACATTTATGCCAACAGCCAGGTAGAGAAGCCGTCGGATGCGAATCGGATTCCGCTGAAGACGGTGGGCAATTCCTCGATTCTGGTCGCCGACGTGGGCCATGCCGAGGACTCGGGACAACTGCAATACAACATTGTCCGGGTAAATGGGGAACGGTCGGTGTATCTGCCGATCTTCAAGCAGGGCGGAGGCAGCAACACGATCACGATTGTGGAC
>JAJYVR010000274.1 GCA_021791935.1 Acidobacteriota bacterium | reverse complement strand
CTTGCAGAGTGGCATTGCCGGTGATGTGTCCGTTCGATCGCGCCGTATTTTTTGCGCTTGCCTGCAGCAGCTTCAAATCGCTTTCCAGGATATTTTCGATTCCTAGAAACACGTAGCGGAATCCGGCGCGCTTCATCAGCGGAGCCAGCCGCTCGCCATGGTTGGCGATGGCCGAGGTCATGCCTTGGACAAAATAGTCGAGGGTATGCAGTCCGGCTTCAATGATTGCGTTGCAGAGCGCTTCAAATCGATGGACATTCAGCGTGATATTGTCGTCGACCAGGAAAAGAGTGCGCGCTCCATGCTCCTTCGCATCTCGAATGTCGGCAATCACGCGGTCGAAAGAGTAGGTATGAAAATTGCGGCCGCGCATTTCAATGATGGAGCAGAAACTGCAATCGAAGGTGCAGCCGCGCGATGTCTCGATCACATCCACCTGTCGCCCCAGCATGGTGTAACCCTTTAAAACTCGCGCGCTTCTCTTGGGCAGACGAATCTCCTCGCTGTCCAGGCTGCTGGTTGCGCGCAACTGGTTGTGAATCCACTTGCCCTCGTGGCGATGCGACAGGCCTGCGATAAAGTGCATGTCGCTGTTTTTTTCCAGGGCGCGTGTCAGTTCGCGGAAAGTGATTTCCCCTTCGCCGCGCACAATAAAGTCGATCGGCATGGAAAGGTAGGCCTCGGACGCAAGGCTGGGATCGTATCCGCCGACAACAATCTTCGCGTTGGGTTTCAACTGGCGAATCAGATGGATGATGCGTTCCGCCGTGCGGCGCTGGAACGTCATGGTGGAGAGCCCAACCAACTGCGGATCATGTTCCTCAAGCAGGCGTGTGACCGTCTTGCGCACGCTTCGCTGACACAAGATCAAGTCAGCGACCGCCACGTTGTGATGTTCGTCCACGTTGCCGGCAAGTGACGTCAAGGCTCCGTTCGGCATCCGGATCACGATCGAGGGCATGTGCTCAAACGAGTCCGGCATGGACAATAGCAAAATGTTCATAAAATCCCACCTGCCATAATCTGCTTAGGTGGAATTCTAACCTGAAATCTGCGAAATTGGCGCGTGCCGTCACGCCGGATGATCGGTCAATCCTTACCA
The DNA here is from genome assembly GCA_021791935.1 of Acidobacteriota bacterium. Taxonomy (GTDB): domain Bacteria; phylum Acidobacteriota; class Terriglobia; order Terriglobales; family Acidobacteriaceae; genus JAKAAZ01. Next base: position 2,456 of record JAJYVR010000274.1, on the reverse strand, counting down.
TGTACATGTGAGGTTTGGCGATGCTGCAGGCTCGCTTCTGCACGCGAGAAGTTGCTGGTGCGTGCTAGCTATACGACAGCCAACGGATCATTTCCGGCAACGTGGGGCGCTTGCCGTACATCAGGATGCCGACCCTATAGATACGCGAAGCTATCCAGAGCACGCCGTAGGTTGCGGCCACCATCAGGACCATCGACAGCGCCAGTTGCCACCACGGCACCGCCATCGCCGACATGCGCAGACACATCACAATCGGTGTGCATGGCGGGAACAGTGACAGCAACACCACCGGCCATGCCGACGGATTGCCGAGAATGTAGACCATCAGCATTAAGCCGACCAATTGCGGCATCACCAGGATCATGCTGAATTGCTGCACTTCGGATTCCTGACTGACTGTTGCGCCGAAACCGGCGCTGAGCGCGCTGTAAAAGAAGAAGCCGAGCAGGAAATAGAGGACGAAGAACACTAGCTGGAACGTCGTAATGCCGTAGGCCGCCAGACCGCCCTGGCCCAGTTCGGAGCCCAATGCGGAGGCGCTGAGAAGGAGGACGGCGGCAATCCACACGGCCATCTGCGTCAGTCCGGCCGCGCCCACACCAAGAAGCTTGCCCGCCATCAGCGATTCCGGTTTGGCGGTCGCCAGCAGCACTTCAAACACTCGAGACGTCTTTTCCGCGACCACGGAATGGGCCACATTCATGCCATAAAACACAACGGCAAAGTACAGCACAAACGCCATAATGTAGGCGCCCCAGAAGCCCTTGCTGGCATCGGAGGCGACTGCCTTGCCGTTCTTGACCTGCCTGGTTTTCAGGTCCACGTCGTGCAGCAAGGCATCTGCTTGACCACTGGCCACGCCGTGGTTCATCAAGGCTTCGCGCACCAGCGCATCGCCGATGGCGTCCTGCATTCTATCGACGCCGAGAAAATCGGCCGAGCCGCGGGAAACGTAGGTCGCCTCCGGAACGGCCTTGCCGGGCTGGAGGCGCAGCCATAGATAGCCGTCTATCGCCTTCGACTCCACCTGGCGGTTCAGCGCCGCCAGGTCGCTGGCGGCAACGGGCGATTCGACTTCGACATGCAGCTGCATGGGCGGTGCGTTTCGCCGGCGCTGGGCATCGCCTGCGTCGGTACGTGCCCGCAGCAATTCCATTTGCGTGTACTGCGCCAGCACGGGGTCGTTCGACGCGACGACGATGTTTCTGGCGCCGCCAGCCATCTTTCCCGAGAACGCGCCCATGCCAAAGACGGCGGCGAACGCCAACGGGATCAGCACGGTGCTGATGCGGAAAGCCTTGCTGCGCACTCGCTCCACATATTCCCGTTTGGCAATCAGCAAGGCTTCACGCATCGACGCGCCTCCCAACGGTCTGGATAAAGATTTCTTCCAGGGACGGCTCCATCAGTTCGAATTTGTAGATTTTTGCATTTTGCAAGGCAGCGCGCAGCAGGTCTTGCGCGTCGGCCCCATCGCGCAGGCGAATCTCGACATGACCGGCGAACGCCTTGTATTCCGCCACAGCGGGATGCCGCACAAAAGAATTGTCGCCCTCAAAATCGATCACCACACGGTTGCGGGGATAGCGCGACTTCAGTTCGCGCATGCTGCCGGACAGCACCGCCTTGCCGCCGTCGATCAAGCAAATGGAGTCGCACAACTTCTCCACCTGGTCCATGCGGTGGGTGGAAAACAGGATAGCCTTGCCGGCGTTTTTCAGCTCCAACAGCGTCTCCTGCAGCAGTTGCGTGTTCACCGGATCGAGGCCGGAGAAGGGCTCATCCATGATGATCAGCTCAGGCTCGTGCAGCAGGGTGGAGATGAATTGGATCTTCTGCTGCATGCCTTTCGACAACTCTTCGGTCTTCAGGTCGATCGCGTCCAGGATCTGCAATCGCTCGCACCACCGATGGGCGCGCGTTTTGGCCTGGGTGGCATCCAGGCCGTGCAGTTGCCCAAGAAAGACAAGCTGGCCGATCACCTTCATCTTTTTGTAGAGGCCGCGTTCCTCCGGCAGATAGCCGACGCGGGTCAGGTTCTTGCGAGAGAAGGGCTGGCCAAACAGGGTGACGGAGCCGGAATCCGGCAGCGTGATGCCGATCATCATGCGGATGGTCGAGGTCTTGCCCGCGCCGTTCGGACCGAGCAGTCCGAACATCTGGCCGGCCACGATTTGGAGGCTCAACTCATGGACGGCAATCTTGGTGTCGTAAGCTTTGGAAATTCGATCCAGTTCGACGAGGTTCATGCGCGGCGCTGTTAAGTCAGTTGTTGGCAGTGTAGCAAACGGAGAATTGGGTGCGCGCGAGGCTGGACGGCGGGACTTGTGAGTTTCCGAGTAACCGACAAACCTGGAGTGTATGACGAGAAGGGCGTTTATCAGGACCGACGTACCTTTTATTCTTATGCCTTCAGCGAACGGCCCAATCGTCGGGATGAGAGGCGATATAAGCGC
>JAJYVR010000030.1 GCA_021791935.1 Acidobacteriota bacterium | reverse complement strand
AACAGGCCGTTGGCGACACCCTCAAAACCATCACCCCCGACAACGCCGCCGCATGGTTCCGACACTGCGGCTACGGCATACAGCAACCATAGTTCTGCTCTAAATCATCGGGCGGATGCAGCGTGTACTTATGGTGTTCGGTGTGGCTGGCCCAAAACTCATACGGATTGTGCCAACCCAGAAAAGCGAAGACACGAGCGAAAAACCAATTGAGAGATTTGGTTTCGAAAACGGAGTTGTGGACGAACTCGTGAAAGCCATTGATGAGGAATGCCCAGCACATTCCATGGAAGAAAAATAGCAGCGCCACTGCTGGCCACGGCAATCGCCCGGCAGATAAGTATGCGAGAAAACCGGTGAACGCAAGCAATCCAAGATACCCGGCTGTCTGAACAAAACCTCTGAAATCGCTGCGCTGGTTGAGTATTCGGAGCTGTTCGCGGCTTACCGGCGAACGATACCAGTCGAGTTTTACGGGTTGGTGGTCAACTTCCATAGGTTGACTCGCTGAGTTTGCCTAAATCGTATCAGATGCGCATCGGCATGATTATGTAGCGATAGCGGAAGTCGTCCTTGGCATCTTCCGGGCGTACCTGGCCGGCGGTCTGGGCGTCCTTGAATTCGAGCCGGACCTCACTGACATCTCCAACGGCCTTGAGGAAATCAACCATGTAGACGGAGTTGAATCCGATCACCAGCGGATCCATGCTGTAGGGCGTCTCGATGGTGTCTTCCGATTCGCCGGCCTCGGTTGAAGAAGACGATATCTTCATCTCGTTCTGTTCCAGGCGAACTTTTACCGCGCCAGACCGTTCATCCGCAAATTGCGCAACTCGCTGGATGGAAGCTAATAGGTCGGCGGTGCGGACGATGACGAAACGGTTGTTGTCGCGGGGCAGCACCGCCTCGTAGTTCGGAAACTGACCGGTGAGTTTGCGCGAGGTGAGTACGCGATTGCCAACCTGAAAATAGAGGGTCTGTTCGTCGTCGGAGAAGTCGATGAATTCTTCTTCGGTATTCGCCAACAGAGATTGCAGTTCGGAAAGCGCTTTGCGCGGGATTAGAAGTCTTTTCTCTCCGCTGACGGCAAGATTTTCGTTTGTTTTTTCGATATGCGCCAGACGATGGCCATCGGTTGCTACCATGGTGAGGCTACCGGCTTTTACCAGCAACAGAGCACCGTTCAGCGTATAGCGCGATTCTTCATTGGCCACGGAGAAGATGGTCTTGCCGATCATGTTGCGCAGTACAGGCGCGGGTAGCCGGATCGCGCCCGCAGTCGGGAAGGGCAGCACCTGCGGGAAATTTGCGCGGGCCATGCCCACCATTTTTGTGTTGGAACGACCGAGGCGAATCTGGACCCAATGGTTCTCCATTAGCTTGATGCTGATTTCGCCATCCGGAAGGAGCTTGATGTACTCGAATAATTTGCGCGCTGGAATGGTGCATGAGCCAGGCTTCTTGACTTTGGCGGCGCACGAAGTGCGAATGCTCTGATCGAGATCGGTAGCGGTGATCGTCAACCTATCCTGATCGGCTTCCAGCAAGAAATTCGATAAGATCGGAATTGTCGTCTTGCGTTCGACAACGCCTTGAGTGGCAGTCAATTCGTTCAGCAATAGTTGCCGATTCACGCTGATTTCCATCGCAGTACTCTCGACCACTGGCTTCTCCGGCTGGACTTCCAGATTTGGCATTCAGAACGTCTCTCTTTTCAACTTTATATACTACGGGAGCGCCCCGCTGCGAACTCACTCTCGATCTTACCTTTATTGTAGAGAACAAACCTTCGATATGCAGTGAAAATTCGCTGCGGAAAATAGGGCAAATACGATGAAAAACTGGCGCTGCACTGCCTGCCTGGACGGCTTTAGCTTTGGCGTTTTCGGATGGTCCGATGGGGGACTGTCGGAATGTTGTTTTTAAGTACTACGGGGAAAATTAAATAGAAATATAAAGACAGCAGTAGTAGTAGATGGCGGTGGAAATTTGGATAATCAGCCATTCTCCAGTGAAAAGTGGGGTGTGGATCATGTCCTATTTTCTAAAACTGGACAACAAGAAAAAGTAAAACCGGTAAAATTCATGCGTAATGCCGATTGATAAAAATTTTTCTACCTCAATCTCCGCACTCTCCACAGGCAGGGCGCATGCCTATGTGGATTTCGCATATCGGATGTGCAAAGCCAGTTCTCGCCCAATGTTCATACGGATGCGCGAGGACAGATCGATGCACAGGGGTCACTTTTCCGGCCCGATGCCTAACTCTTTTGCAATCTCGCCGCTCTTCAACTGGTCAATTGCCTTGCGGAGGGTCATCGACGACGGAGTCCGTTTATAATCGCTGGTAATCTCGTCGTCCTGTTGGTTGATGCTTTTAAAGATCAACATGTGGCCCTGGATATGAACATGGGTCTCAGTGATTTCCCATATCCCTGGAGCCACCTGGGAGCGGACAATGCGAAACGTGCCTCCCTTATCCATCTTTCCGAATAGACCCCAGGCAAATTCGACCGATTGAATCAGTGTGCCGCTAAGGACCTTGACGCGTTTCTGCTGCGCGTCGACCACCGCTTTCCCGGCCATGGCGGCAAATATGCGGGAAGCATAGGTGGGAGGCTGGAAGGCGGGATTTGGCTTGAAATCGAGGGTGATTTCTCCGTGGGATTCTCCGGCGTATGTCCAAAGAAAGGCGTTCGGCAACATCTTCATCAGCGAGATGGACTGCTGATCGTCGTGGGCGCTGTTCTTGCGTTGTCGCGCAACCTCGGAAGGATCGTTGAGGACCTTTTCCATGCGCGCCTGGTCGTCTGCCTGTTCTTGCGGGGTCAGCGGACGGCCGTTCAACCGGATCAACTTGGAAACCGTGCCCTGCGGGGTTTCGACCACCAGTTTGACGATGCTTTTCGCAGGCCCCGTGTCGGCGTCACGGTACATCCAGAGGGAGTGATCGTTCTGGTTGGCCTCCAGTTCGTTCGCTACGACCTGGTTGACCAATTCCCGGGGGGAGAGTGGCTGTGCAGCAGCTATCCCACAAAATCCCGTCAGCAGAAAGCACGTTAGGAATGCAACGGCCTTGCCAAAAAAAAATCTCCTCGCGCGGACTGCGGTTTGAAAAGTCTTCCATCCGGTTGAATCTCTCACGCCCACTCTTCCCATTTTCTTGCTTGTTACCACTTTCATAGGATAATTCAGGTGGCAGCGCATATTGTGGCCGCGCACATGCCTTCGCGGTTCTGCTGGCGCGCGATGGCTTGCGATGCCACCGGATCTCCGGTGGCAATGTAATTTTCGACGATGGAGGGCAGCACCGGTTCTTTGCGCGGGCCCATGGGAGCGGTCGTTGCACGGCCTGTCGAATCGTTGCCCGCCGAATCGTTGAATGGACGGTCCACTTCCATACTGCGACTGTAGGAACAAGCAGGCAGAAGTCAAGCCGCGAATTTTGATGCAATCGCGTTAAACAGTCTGCGGCACGGCTTCCGGTAGAAGTTTGAGCGTTGCGAGTTCCGATACCAGCTTCACGGTCTCCACGCTCACCGTCACCACCTGGCCGACCAACCGCACGATGTATTCCGGGTCGTCCTCGCGGTTGGGATCGTTCACAATGCCGGAACGAGCATCCGTCGTGACGCGATACTGGTCCACCACCCATTCCAGCGCCGAACGGTTGCCCAGCCGGTACTCGTAGACCTCCGGCGGAATGCCGCTCAGCGTGAGGAAGTCGTTATACCGGAGCTGGCTTTTGTCTTTGGAGAGCGTCATCTTCTCCACGCGCCAGTTCAGCTTGCCGGTCTCCACGCGCTGCAAGGGATACTCCGGCTGCTGCTCGTAGTCGATATGCAGCTTCATCAGAGCCTCGCCGATTTTGGCGTATTGGTGGAACTCTGGTACGAAGGGGATGCGGGGCAGTTCGCGTTTCAGATTGGCGGCGTAGCGCGTGCGATATTTCGGGTGATGCAAGATGGCGTACGTGGCATGAAAAATGTCCCACTTTGTAATGGACTGGTCGGCGCACCGTGCCTTGAACCATTCAAGCGCAATACTTGAGATGTTTATCTGGCGGTCCTTTCCATCTTCGTCATAGAGGTAAAAAGGAAATGACTGGGAGCCTCCCTGCGGGAGCAGATCGGGGACGATCTCTGTTGCCAGTGTCCAGAATGGTACCTCCGATCCGGTCTTTATCCAAATAGCTTTGTTCGCGGGGGTTTTTGCATGGGTCGGGAATAGTTTTTGCTGCTGATATCGTCTCTGGATGAGCGATTTTTCGAAATACAGATTCATTGCTGTAAACGGGCGATATAGCGCCTTTACGATCTGCTTCTTGTCCATCTTGAGGACTGTTCCGCGCCGCAAGTGGTCTTTAAGATCGCTCGTCCAACTGATTTGCGTGGAGTCATTGTTCAAGAACCCGTCTAGTTCTTCTTCAACGAGACCCGCTTGTGTCCATCTCGCCAGTTCTGAATTGTAGAACTCGATTGTCCTGGCTATGTTCCCCGCAAGGACCTTTCCGTTGAAGTTGTACGCCCAACTGTCGCGTCCGGTCTTCAAGCCGTTGCTGTAGGTCCGAAATATCTCTGTTATTGAAAGCGACGAAACCGCATTCTCCAAGCTTTCAGTGTTTAGCCAGTTTCCCTTTGCGTCGGGTTCGACTTTTTTCCACTCGACGCCTCCCGCTGTTTCCACGGTTTCGAGGAACATGTACTTCTGTTCGCGTTTCCAGTTCTCGTCGCATCGCGCATATTTCACGACGCATTTTCTTTTTGATAGTTCCGATGTTTTCCTCACGAAAAGATTTATGCTCACGCCTACCTGGATACCGAACACGTTGTGGGTGGTTCCTGATAGCTTTGGGTTCTTTCTTACGTTGCCGCCCAGATCCAGGATGTAGATGGCATCGAAATCGCCCGCTAAATGTTTTCTCAGGCCATCGGCGGCGATGCCTTCAATGAAGCCGCTATTGGTCACGAACGCGACAATGCCCTCGCCTCTGATTCGGTCGGTTGCCCACCGGAACGCTTTTATGTACGGATCGGAAAGCGCGATCTTGTTTGTCGCGGCGGAGCTACGGGCATATGTCTCCGATACCCGCGAATCCAATGCCTCATACTTGCGATTTTTATTGTTCGCGTTTTCATTGTCTTGCCATGCATTGTATGGAGGATTGCCGAGCACGACAAAAATCGGCGCTCGTCTTTGCCGCTCGATCCGTTCTGTGTTCTTCTCAGTGAACATTGCGGATTGTGCCCGCATATCGAATGTGTCGACCAGGCAGATGCCCTCAAAGGGTTCATATTCCTGGGTGCGTTCCAGGTAGGCGTGCTCGATGTTCATGCTGGCGATGTAATAGGGCAGCAGCATGACCTCATTGCAATGTAGTTCGTTCCTGTACTTCTGCGGTAGACGGCTGGTTTTGATCTGCTGCATGACGCGGGTGATAAAGTTTCCTGTGCCGACGAAGGGATCAAGGATGTGTACGCCGGAATCGCTCAGGCTCTTGCCAAACTCTATCCGTAAAACCTCTTCTACGCTGCGTACCATGAAGTCCACAATGGACTGCGGCGTGTAGACGATGCCGTGGGTGTCGGCCTGTTTTTTGTTGAATCCCTGAAAGAACCGTTCGTACACCCGATTGAGGAAAGCCTGCTTTTCCGCGTAGCTCTCCATCGTGGCGGCGGCTTCTTCAATGGCCTTGTAGAAATGGTCCAGACTCTTCAGAAATGCATCGCGGCTGAAGTGCTTCTGGGTCAGCGTCGAGATGACCTTTTCGATTTCAGCAGCGATGACGTTGCGCCGGGTGAACTCTGGGTTGTCAAAAATCTTGCGGAAAATGCGCTCGGTCAGCAGGTGTTGCACCAGCATCTCTTCCACGGCCCCATCTTTCAGATCCGGATTGATGGACTGGCGGCACAGTTCCGCAAAGGCCCCGAAACTCTCCTGAAACCTTTTGTTGGTCTTCTTTTCATCCGTGATGAGCTGGAGCGCGCCTGCGGCGATTTCAGGTATCCGCACAGAGAAACTTTCCACCGCTTTTTCCCAGTCTGCCTGGTGCGGTTCACGGTACTCAAAGAACAGGCAGAGAACATCCACAAGCTTCTCAGGGTCGGCGATTGCGCCGTGGAACTCGGTGCGGCCATTCTGGAAGAGCAACGCCTCCGTGGGCGACTGGAAAAGGATGTTCGTGCGGGGATAGCCCGCCTCGAACTTATTTTTCATCTCGGCTTCGAGGTCGTCCTTGGAGTCCTTGGCCTCCCAGTAGCCGCGCGGCAGGTTGAAGGCGTCCAGTAAAGCACCGTCAATGCGGATGGGATTTTGACCTTTGCGCTTGATCTGGTATTCCGGCACCAGCAACCAATCAAACTGACGGGAGCATTTCTTCAACAGGTCCTCAAAGGCCCCACGGATATTGCCTTCGTTGTCGAACTTGCCGCGCCCGAAATTCTCCAGCGCTGCGTAGTATGCCTTGACTGGCGCGTGGGTTGGCTTCAGCTTGAGTGTGCTCATTGCGTTGTGCTGATTGTAAATCGCGCAGTCTCGGTTGTAGGAGAAATGACCTGCCAAAGTCAAAAGGGCCGCAGCCAGGACTAAAGTGGTCTTCCCCGCACCCAGAAAACCGCCCTTCATGGCTCTTGGCCAAGGTATATTGACCGTGGAACTGCTTTAGAAGCGTTGACAAGAAATCGCGCGGCCTGAACCGCAATCGAAGAGAAAGCGGGCCTGAACAGAGCGTCTGCGCGATCGATCACTCTGGAGAAAACACGATGAAGGCCTTGGTGAAAAACCGCGATGAGCGCGGTCTGTGGGTGGACGATGTACCGAAACCGTCGATTGGGATCAACGATGTTTTGATCAAGGTCCAATTGGCCGGCATTTGCGGGACCGACTTGCACATTTACGAATGGGACAATTGGGCAAGGTCCACCGTTCAAGTTCCGACAGTGATCGGCCATGAATTCGTCGGTGAAATTGTGGATGTGGGTTCCAACGTCACCGATTTTCGTCCGGGGACGATCGTCAGCGGGGAAGGCCACGTGGTCTGCGGTTGCTGCAGGAACTGCCTCGCCGGACGTCGCCATCTGTGCGCCCAGATACGCGGAGTTGGGGTCAATCGACCCGGCGCGTTTGCCGAATACATCTCCTTGCCGATGAGCAATATCTGGCGTCATCATCCCAACGTTTCTCTCGAAGTGGCCTCGATCTTCGATCCATTCGGCAATGCGGTCCACACCGCTTTGTCGTTTCCCGTTCTCGGGGAAGATGTGCTGATCGCGGGAGCGGGGCCGATCGGCCTGATGGCCGCAGCCGTAGCGCGGCATGCCGGGGCAAGACACATCGTCATCACCGACTTGAATCCGTTCCGCTTGCAGTTGGCCGAAAAAATGGGTGTCACGCTGGCCGTCGACCCCACCAAGAGAACGCTTGCGGAGGTGCAGAAAGAATTGGGCATGGCGGAGGGCTTCGATGTCGGCCTCGAGATGTCGGGAAATCCAACGGCGTTCCGCGACATGCTGGCCAACATGAGCCACGGCGGCAAGATTGCGATGCTCGGCATCCCCAGCCAGGAAATCTCCATCGACTGGCATCGCGTCATTTTCAACATGCTGACCCTCAAGGGCATTTACGGCCGCGAGATGTACGAGACCTGGTACAAGATGACGGTGATGCTGGAGTCGGGTCTCGACATTCGCCCGGTGATTACGCACCGCTTTCGGTGGCAGGAATTCGAAAAAGGATTCGCCGTGATGAAGACGGGGGATTGCGGCAAGGTGATTTTGGACTGGAGGGAATAAATTTCGCGCATCCCTCCTCGCCAGTCCACGAGAATTGTCCGATCAATCTCCGGTCAATCGATGGTGAGGCGCAACAACTCTTCTGCTTGGATTAGGGTTCGCTCGATGCTGTCCGTATGAGTGGTTTGAGGGTTTGTATCGTATCTCTTGGGATGGAGGTGGTACGCCGGACGATCAGTTCGGTTGGAATCATGAGGTTTGTTCTCTCGGCCGCAGGCGGCTGCGCTTTCGCTTCAGGACACAGAACAGCAACTGCGCCTCGCGCAAGATCAAGGCAGGACATGCGAATCGTGGTCAAAGGCGGGTAAATGAACTCTGCGATATGAATGTCGTCGAAGCCGATGACGGAGAAGTCGTCTGGAACGCGCAGCGCGGCATCGAAGGCCGCGTGCATGACGCCGATGGCGGTCATGTCATTGGAGCAAAGGATGGCGGTTGGCTTGTCGTTCGACTGCAGGAGATGTTTCATCGCGTGCATACCGCCTTCCAGGGTGTGGTCCCCCTCGATCAGCCAGGAGGCATTCAACGGAATGCCAATCTGTTGCAGCGACTGTGTGAAGGCTTGGTGGCGAAGCCGTGCGGTGTGTAGATTGAGCGGTCCGCTGATGAAGGCGATCTTTCTGTGTCCCAACACGGCGAGGTGCTGCACGCCCTGCCAGATGCCATGCCGGTAATCGACATTCAAGGTCATGGCAGCCGGTTGTTGTGGCCTGGAATCGACATAGACCAGAGGGATTTTCTGTTTTGCCAACTGGTCCAGCAGCGGTTCTTCAATGCCGAAGGTCATGACCGCGACCCCATCGGCTTTACGTTCAATCATTCTGCGGACGCAGGAGGTCATGCGCGTGGAGTCGTAGTTTGTCGACGTGATCAGGATTTCATACCCGCGCTCGACGGCGCACTCCTCAAAACGCCGGATCAGTTCGGGGAAAAAGGGGTTGGTGATCTCCGAAACGATGAGGCCAAGAAGATGGCTCTTGCCGGAGACCAGGGCGCGGGCCTGGGTGTTCGGAAAGTAGTTCAATTCTCCGATTGCCTTCCACACCCGCTTCGCCATCGCCGGGTCGACAGTAGGAATCCGATTGATGGTGCGCGAGACGGTGGCGATCGAAACCTTGGCCCGCGCCGCGACGGTGTGGATGTCCATCTGGGGAGGTTTCCTGGTGCGCGGCTTGCGGGCTTTCTTGGCGCTCATGTTTCCTTCCGTATTCTACTGTGCCACTCAGGGCCCCACCCGAATGATTCCGCGCGCGCTCCGGCGGCAATCTGCCGCAGCATCGGCAGCATGTTGCCGAGTGGGACCGCAGCTGCATCTTTCTGCCCCAAAGCGAAATAGGTGTCGCGATACAGCGGGTACAACTGCTCGTAGATCGCAACCGTTTCCGGCTCCGGCTGGTACGTTTTGTGCGGCAGGCACAGTGCCTTTTGCGCCGCTTCGATGGAAGGAAATGCGCCCGCCGCCAGCAGCGCCATGATCCCAGACCCAAGACTGGTCGGCACGCCATCCGGCACCAATACCGGTTTCCCCAGAACATTGGCGTACACCTGGTTCAGCGCCGCATTGTTTTGCGGGACGCCGCCCGCGTTGATGACGCGGTCCACGCGAATGCCATGCTCGGCCATACGCTCCAGAATGATGCGCGTGTGCATGGCCGTGCCTTCAATGGCGGCGAACAATTCATCCTGCGCGGTGTGCAGCAGGTTCCAGCCCAGCGTGACGCCGCCCAGCTCCGCGTTCACCAGCACGGTTCGGTCGCCATTGTCCCAACTCAGCCGCAACAAGCCCGTCTGCCCGCTGCGATAGTGTTCCAAACCTTTCGATAATTCCTTCACACTGGTCCCCGCGCGGCGGGCGATCGCATCGAAAATGTCGCCGGTCGCGGAGAGCCCCGCTTCAATGCCGGTAAACGCCGGATGCACGCTGCCGGGAACGATGCCGCAGACGCCGGGGACCAACGTGGTCTCCTGTGAAATGGCAATGATGCAGGTGGAGGTGCCGACGACGTTGACAACATCGCCCTCGCGAATCCCCGCGCCGATGGCATCCCAATGCGCATCGAAGGCGCCGACCGGGATGGGAATGCCGGGCTTCAGTCCCAGTTTTTCTGCCCATTGCGGGCTAAGATGTCCCGCGAGATGGTCTGAGGTCTCAACGGGGCCCTGCAAGCGATCAACGATGCCATCCAGCAGCGGGTCCACAGCCGAGAGAAATTCTTGTGACGGAAACCCGCCCCAGCGCGGGTTCCACATCCACTTATGTCCCATGGCGCAGACGCTGCGCACGGCCTGCGAAGGACCGGTAACGCCGGCCAGCGTGGCCGCAACCATATCGCAATGCTCGAAGGCGCTGGCAAACTCTGCGCGTTTGTCCGGATTATGGCGCAGCCAATGCAGCACTTTGGCGAAACCCCATTCGTGGGAGTAGACGCCGCCGCACCAATCGATGGCTTCGATGTGCTGCTGGTGCGCGAGCGCGGTGATCTGCTGCGCTTCCGCCTTGGCGCGATGATCGCACCACAGATAATACTCACCCAGCGGTCGCATCTGCGCGTCCACCGGGATCACACTGGACCCGGTCGTATCGAGCGCGATGGCGGCAATCGAATCGCCGGATATGCCGGCGGCTGCAATCGCCTTGCGGCAGGCCCGGACAAGCGCCTCCATCTGGTCTGTATGCGATTGCGTCGCGTACTCCGGGTCGTCCCCTTTGCGATGCAGCGGGTACTCGGCCGAGGCAGTCGCTAAACGCGCATGCTCGCCGTCTCCCCGTTCGCTATCGAAGATCGACACGCGGACACTGAGCGTCCCAAAATCCACACCTGCAACAATGGCCATAGTTCATCTTCTTCCAATTCACGGAAATATATATTCCATTTGGGATAGTCATTGGCAGCTCACGCATAAGGCGTTGCAGCTTCCGAAAGACCCGTCAGTGTTTTCCCGTCGCGCCTTGCCGCAGTGTTGGTTTCCCGGGAAAAAACTTGACGCAATAGATCAAGCCTAGAATCAGCAGAATCCCGCCCCACCACATTGGCGCGTGCAAACCCGCCAGCACCACCGCATCTCGCTGGTGCGTGACCCATCCATAGACGCCGTGGCCGCCGATCAGCGCGCCATAGACGGTCAACAGGACGCCCACAAAAAACCAGATCGGAATTTCCCGGCGAATTCCCAGACCGCGCATTTCAATTCCTCCACTCTTTCCCTCGGTCCCGCTTACCAGAACAAGATGTTCAATCCGGCGAACAAAACTACGACAATCACCGCCCAGAACCACTGGTTGCGATAGAACGGCACCGGCTCCTGAAACGGAAGTTTGGTGACGCCATAGACCAGCCCTTCCAACTCCGCTATCGGCCTGGGCCGGGTCAATAGGCTGACCACCACCGTGACCGCGACCGAGATCAGAAAGCTCCACAGCGCGCGATAGAGATTTTCCGCCATGCTCTTGGCGTCGGGCGAGAGCGCGACCATGGACAGCGCCGAAGGGTCCATCCGCACCCAGAGAAACAGGCTGACGGAACTCAAGATGCCCAGCAACAGACCGCAGAAACCGCCCGCCGCAGTGGCGCGCTTCCAGAACATGCCCAGCAGGATCGCGCCCAGCAGCGGCGCAATGAAGAAGCTGAACAGCGCCTGCACATAGTCCATGATGCCGGCCGCGTGCATCACCAGATACGCCGCGCCGATCGATACCACGACGCCAAGCACCGTGGCCCACCGGCCAATGGCGACGTAGTGGCTGTCCGGGGCGCGCTTGCGGATCAGCGGCTGGTAAATGTCATACGTCCACACCGTGGCGAAGGCGCTCACGTTGCCCGCCATACCGCTCATAAATCCGGCCATCAGCGCGGTGATACCCAGCCCCAGCAGCCCCGGCCCCAAATAACGCACCATCATCAGCGGCAGCACTTCATTGAAGCTGTGTGGATTGGCCACGCTGACCTGGTTCTCCCCCACCAGATGCAGCAGCGTGCCATCGGGATTCTGCAGCACCACCAGCCCCAGCAGTCCCGGCAGGATCACGATAAACGGCACCGCCATCTTAAAGAAGGAGCCGATGATTGGGGCCATCTGCGCGGCGCGCAGGTTGCGCGCCGCCAGTACCCGCTGCACCACCAGAAAGTCCGTCGTCCAGTAGCCGAACGAGATGACAAATCCCAGCCCGAAGACGATGCCTGTCCAATGCACGCCCATCGGGTTGGCGCTGAAATGCGCTGTATCGCGCCACAAATGGATATAGTCCTGGTCTCGATAGTTGCTGGCGATCTTGGCCACCATCTTGTGCCATCCGCCGGCCTCCACCAGTCCCAGGATCGGCACCAGCAGCGCCCCCGCCCAGATCAGCACAAACTGCAGCACCTCGTTGTAAATGGCCGAGCGCAATCCACCCAGGCCGACATAAACCGCCACCGCCAGCGAGGACATCAGAATGCTGAACGTAATGTTCCAACCCAGCACCACCTTCATCACCACGGCCATCGAGAACATGTTGACGCCGCTCATCAGGACCATTTCAATGGCAAAGGAAAAGGCGGCCAGGATGCGGCTCGACTCGCCAAAGCGCAACTTTAAATATCCCGGCACGGAGTGCGTCTTGGAAACGTAATAAAAGGGCATCATCACCAGGCCAAGAAACAACATGGCCGGAATGGCGCCGATCCAGTACCAGTGCGTGGCCAGGATGCCGTATTGATACGCGGACCCCGCCCAGCCCATCAACTCCAACGCACCCATGTTGGCCGAAACAAAACTCAGCCCCGCGATCCAGGCCGTCATCTCCCGCCCGGCCAGAAAAAACTGCTCGCTGGTGTTGCTGCCGTGCCGCAGATAGAAGCCGATAAAGAGCACCATCGCGAAATAGACCGCGATCACCGCGATGTCCAGCGGCGTCAGGCGCGCCAGTTGCCCATGCAGCGGCGGCGGCAGAAACATGGCCAGCGTGGAGGGTCCAGAGGCAATGCCGATCGCGCTTGCAGGTACCGTCATGCCGACCTAGGCCCCACTGTCTTTCCGGGGCGCTTGTCCGTAGGTCGCATTGGCGCCGTGCTTGCGGGTGTGGTGCCGGTCCAGCAGATGTTGCGGAATCCCTGGCCCTGGACCCGCCAAGGTTTCTGTGTGCAGCGCCAGCCGCGCCACGTACTCCAGAATGGCCGCATGATGCACCGCATCCTCGATCGTTTTTCCCCAGCAGAAGGGCGCGTGGCCGGCCACCAGCACAGCGGGAACCGCCATGGGATCGAGCTTGCGAAAGCACCGAACAATCACTTCGCCGGTGTTACGCACGTACTCTTCCCCGACCTCATCCGCCCGCAGCATTTCCGTCACTGGCACGGGGCCATGGAAATAATCCGCATGGGTGGTGCCGTAGCAAGGGACCGCCTTCATCGCTTGCGCCCACGCCGTCGCGTATTCGGAATGCGTGTGCACCACGCCGCCAATCTGTGGAAAGGCGCGATAGAGAATCAAATGCGTGGCCAGGTCCGACGAGGGCCTCAGCGAACCTTCTACAATCTTTCCGTCAAGGTCGGTCACCACCATGTCTTCTGAAGTCAAGGCATCGTAGGCCACACCACTCGGCTTGATCGCCACCAAACCCTGCTCGCGGTCAATGCCGCTCACATTGCCGAACGTGTCCGTCACCAGTCCAAGCCGGACGATTTCCTGGTTGGCGCGGACCACGTCGTGCTTGAATTGCTGCAGCGTCACCGATACCCTCCCTGGTACTGGAAACTAACACAAACGCACGCTGATGAAGCTCGCAGTAAACATTTACCTTGATATTCTAGCGAATATAACGACCCGGGCATTCCCTGCCAACGCCAGAAGACGCATTCAGGTTCCGCGCATACTTGGCGGCATGGCAGGCACTCAAATACGGCCCTAGCGGTTTCGCAACGAACCATGTTGTATTGTAAACATTTACTAAGTATTCCATAAACGAGGGGTTTGCCTGGCTCCGGTGACCCCCAACATCGTGTGGTTTTAGAAAATTCTCGTCCGCTGGTCATTGGACGAGGGATTTGGATGGAACCGGCTCGACAGCGACGGCCTGTTCCAAAAAGCCGGTAGAAGAGTTTTCCCAGGCTGATCGAAGTGCGGCGGTTGAAGCGGAAGACGAACTCGCCGAGGTAGGCATCCAGAGGCCCCAGGCTCATCGCGACCCAAACGAGATCGTGGTGAATCTGGATGCGACCGAAATATCACTCTACGGGCATCCGCAGGAGCGCTTCTTCCACAGCGATTGCGACAGCTACTGCTATCTATCCTTGTATTTCTTCTGTGGCAATCGGATACTGTGTGGCCGCAGCGGATGCTACCTTATCCAGCGAAGAGGGCTGCTCGACATAGAAGGCGTCAAGCTACTGCATCGCCGATGGAGAGCCGGGGACATATCCTGGTCCTCGCAGGACTTTTCCGGGGAGCGCTCCCGTCATCTTTCCTTGACTGATCACAGGAACGCCGTTGACCAGCACATAATCCATCCCCTGGGAAAGTTGATTCGGTTGCTCATAGGTTGCCAAATCGCGAATGGTAGACGGGTTGAAAATGACAATGTCCGCCCACATGCCTTGCTTCAACACGCCGCGGTCGGTAAACCGCATGCGTTGCGCAGGCAGTGCGGTGAATTTTCGAATCGCATCCGGCAAGGTCAATGTATGTTGCTCGCGCACATACTTTCGTAAGATTCGCGGAAAGGTCCCATAGGCCCGCGGATGAGGGTGCCCCTGGCCGAGAATCCCCTCAGGCGATAAACCTTCCGAGTCTGTGTCCACCGAGACCCACGGCTGTTGCAAGGCCAATACCACATCCGGTTCCGACATCCCGAACACAGCTACGGTGGTCGATGCTTTGTCTTTAATCAGCAAATCGAAGAGTGCATCGATGGGACCCACTCTCCACGCCTTTGCCACTTGTGCGAGCGTCTTCCCTTGCAAGCGCAATAACTCCGGGTTTTGCACGCCGCAGATCAAGATCGATTCTGGCCCGGTGATCTGTTGCCACTCGTTGTCCCAGTTGGTGGAAGGTGTAAGCATTTCTTTCCGTATCCGCGCCCGAATGGCCGGGTCCTTCAGGCGCTCCAGAAGCTTCGCCGTTCCGCCATCCAAGACCCATGGCGGAAGAAACGCAGGCAAATCGTTCGACCAAGCTGTGTAGGCATAGGTATCGGCGGCCACATCGGTTCCCTGCGCTCGGGCTTCGTCAATTTTTGCAACCACCTGCGGCATCCGGCCCCAGTTATCTTTTCCGGCTACTTTGATGTGCCAGATTTCGACCGGGATATGGGCTTCCCTGCCGATGCGCAACGCTTCATCGATCGCCGGCAGAACAGCGTTCGATTCATTCCGCATGTGGGTTGCGTAGATCCCTCCGTACTTTGAGGCTACAGTTGCCAACGCAATCAGTTCACTCGTCCTGGCATAGGGTGCAGGTGGATATTGAAGCGCCGTGGACACTCCAACCGCCCCATCGCGCATTGCGTTGCGCACCAGCGACTCCATCTGTCCGAGCTGTGCCGCAGTAGGCTGTATGTCCTTGTCGCCCAGTACAACTTTGCGGACCTGTGCTGCGCCCACATAACTCGCAAAATTGATGCCGATGCCTTGTTTTTCCAGTCGCGCGAAATACTGCCGGAATGTATGCCAGTCAGGAGCGATCTTCAGCAGCCCTGGATGTAACTTGCCGGCCTGGATCATGGAGTCGTTCAAGGGCGCGGCAGATTCACCTTCGCCAGTAATCTCCGTCGTGATGCCCTGATAAATCTTCGATGGCAGCCGCGGATCCACCAGGATCGTTCGCCCCGATTGGCCCAGCATATCGATGAAACCGGGCGCGACAACTTCTCCGTGCGCATCGATTGTGCGTTTGCGCGGAGATGCCGTGAGTATCCCAATCGCCGCAATCCGCCCAGCGCGAATTCCTATATCTCCCGAATACCAAGGCGAACCTGTCCCATCGATGATGTGTCCATTCGCAATCACCACATCGTACGATTGGGCAATGCAGGAGGGTGTCAAGCAAACCATGGCCAAGGCGAGCCACAGAGCGGTAAACGCTATACACAGTTTTCTGGATGTCATAGATCCTCGACTCGCGAGTCCAATTGCGCAGCGGTTTCATCCATGCAAGACGACAAAGGCAGAATCGCCGTGCGTCACATGTTCACCTCAGCAGCTTCAGCGCGAATGGTGTATGTTTTCACTTTCTCATATTCAACTCCCTGGCTCCTCTGCTATGTCTGGCATGTCAATACACTGGCAGGAAATCCAGACCTGCGGTAGCCAGCTTGTTCATTGACTTAAAAGGTCAACATGCCGTTCACGACCGTCACGCGGCCCGAACCTGGAGAACCAAACGATCCGTACGGGTTGGTGGGCTCGGTCACATCGCTGTTGACGATGCCGAACCCCTGGCCTGCATTCGTCGTTCGCGAGTCGTTGGCTGCGGATGTTTTTGTTATGCTGCTGACGACGGCCCTCCCTCGATTTTTGTCTCCGCATCTTGGAGATGGACGCCAGCCATTTTCATTGTGGAGAATACATTGGAGATTGCATGGTTCCCTTTCGAATGAAGTTATATACGCCGCGAGGCACGACGGTCGTATTCGCATTGGTGGCAGTAGCGCTTCCTTGGCTAAGTGGGATGCCGTCTCACGGGCAAGCCCATCCGCCCAGCGGACACGCCCCGCGGGTGACCATCGACAGCGGAACACTGGAGGGAATCCCTCTTGGCCCTGGCCCTGATGGCGCAGCTTTTCTGGGCATTCCCTATGCGAGCGAGCCGGTGGGGGCCCTGCGCTGGAGATCGCCGCAACTGCCGTCAAAATGGACCGGAGTCCGCGACGCAAAGGCCTACGGCCCAGCCTGCCCGCAAACGCCCAGCGGGTGGCTGCCGGAGATGCTGGGCATCCAAAAAATGACGACCGATGAAGCTTGCCTCTATCTCAACGTCTGGACGCCCAACCTCACGGGAACGGCCAAACTCCCCGTCCTGGTGTGGGTGCATGGCGGAGGGAACGTCGAGGGCTCGGGAGAGTGGCCGCCGCTGGGCGCGACCCTGGCGCGCGAAGGCATCGTTGTGGTCAGCCTCAACTACCGACTAGGGGCGTTCGGTTTTTTTGCGTATCCGGCGCTTTCCGCCGAATCGCGACATCGCGTTTCCGGAAACTACGGCCACTTGGATCAGGTGGCGGCGTTGCGCTGGGTGCGGCGCAATATTGCCCGCTTTGGAGGCGATCCCGCCCAGGTGACGATTGCCGGCCAGTCCTCCGGCGCGCTCGATATTTGCAATTTAATGGCCTCGCCGATTGCCGCTGGACTGTTTCAGCGGGCGATCCTGCAAAGCGGAGTGTGCGTCGATTCCATTGACCCGACCCTGCACTCCGCGGAAACCAATGGGGCCCTGCTGGTGAAGGATTTGGGCGTTCCATCGGGGCCACACGCTCTGGCGGAACTGCGGGCGATCCCCGCGCAACACATCCTTGAAACCGCAGCCGCGGACCAACAGATCGACCTGGAACCAAACATCGACGGCTGGTTTTTCCCCGAGCAGCCGGCCATTGCCTTTGTCAAGAAACGGCAGGCGAAAGTCGCAGTGCTGGTCGGGAGCAATGAGGACGAGGTTTCCATCTTCGCCAGTCCGATCGTCGGAGGAAAATCGTATCGGCCAAAAACCGTCGCCGACTATCGGCAATGGCTGCAACGCGAATTCGGCGGCGATGCGGACAAGGTGTTCGCTGAATATCCTGCGCATTCCGACAAAGAAGTGCTGCGCGCCTTCAGGGAAATGTTTACGGATTTCGACTTCGGCTTTGGCGCACGCCTGCTGGCCCGCGACACGGCCCGGATTCGACAACCGGCATTTCTCTACCGCTTTACCTATGTCGGCGCGGGAAAATTCGGCACGGTTGGTGCCTTCCACAGCGAAGAGAACATGTTCCTGAGCGAAAAGTATTGGACGACCTGGGTTCGCCGGCCGTACGACAAGACCCTCTCCCATGCCATCATCGGATACTGGGTGCGGTTCATAAAAACCGGCAACCCAAACGGTGGCGATTTGCCTGCGTGGCCCGCTTACAATCCAGAAACGGAACTCTGTCAGGAGTTGGGTCGGCGGATTGGACCGGAGCGCGTACCTCGCGCAAAACGCTTCGAGATTTTCCAGCAGGTCCTGACATCGCGACTACAGAAATCGGAACAGTGAATTTGTTTCCGGTCCGTTGATCGTAGGAACCTTGCTGCAACTGTCGGTCGCTCGCCGGATTCCTGGCCTAGCGCTGCGTGATTTTTGTGCTCTTGGCCGCATGATGCTTGATTCCTTGGGCGGGAATGGCAGAGACGGCCCGGAAAACAAAGACCTTAAAGCAGATTTACAGTGGGGGTAGTCGAATCCGGACAGGTGCGCCCTTTTTCATAGAAGAATGACCAACTCTCCTTCAACTACGGAATCTGTAAATCAGGTCCAACCGCGTTATGCTCTGCTTGGCCAGAATAAAGAATCACTGGTGTCCGGCTATTTTCCCCGAGGGACGGCGTAAGCCATTGCGGGACAGCATGGTGCGGGCGTTGAGATCGGGAATGATTTGAAATTGAAGCCCATTTTTGCTCTTGCGGCAGGAGGGAAACAATGGGGCATGAATGCAGGTCGTACCATCTTGGCGCAACGCATAGAATATTTGCCGCACAAAGAATTTCAGAAATGCGTAGGCCGATACAGTGGAGACGCAAACTTGCGCGGCTTCTCCTGTTGGGATCAATATCGGGCGATGGTCTTCGCGCAATGGACCTACCGCGAGAGTCTGCGCGACATCGAGGCCTGCCTGGGGGCCATGGGCGCGAAGCTCGATCGCATGGGCTTTCGCGGCCGGGTCCGGCGTTCCCCCCTGGCCGATGCCAACGACACGCACGACTGGCGCATGGACGCCGACTTCGCGCAGATCCTGATTGCCATTGCACGGCCGCTCTATGCCGCCGAACCGATGGGTGTCGAACTCGATCAAAGCCTTTATGCGCCGGATTCGACGACCATCGACTTATGCCTGAGTTTGTTTCCCGGGGCTCGCTTCCGGCGCCGCAAGGGCGCCGTCAAGATGCATACGCTGCTCGATCTGCGCGGCAACATCCCCACCTTCATCCACATCGCCGGCGGCAAGCTGCATGACGTCAGCGTGCTCGACCTGATCGCGCCTGAAGCCGGCGCGATTTATGGGATGGATCGAGGTTGGGTCGACTTCGCTCGCCTGTATTGCTTCACCCTGGAATCGGCCTTCTTCGTCGTGCGCGCCAAGAAGAATGTGCTTCTCCAATGTCGCTACTCCCATCCTGTCGATCCCGCCACCGGCGTACGTTCCGATCGGACGGTCATCCTCGCGTCGCTGGGGTCGGCCTTGGTCTATCCCGACCCATTGCGCAAGATCAGCCGCGTCGATCAGGAGACCGGCAAGAGGCTTGTCTTCCTCGCCAACAACTTCTCGCTGCCCGCCGCGACTATCGCCGCGATCTACAAGCAGCGCTGGCAAGTGGAGTTGTTCTTCCAATGGATCAGGCAACCTCTGCGCATCAAGGCCTTCTACGGCACCAGCGAAAACGCGGTGAAGACCCAAATCTGGATCGCGGTCTCGGTCTACGTGCTGGTCGCCATCGTCCGCAAGCGGCTCGAACTGGATGTTTGCCTCCACCAACTTCTACAGGTCTTCAGTCTTACTCTGTTCGAGAAAACCCCCATTTTACGGGCACTTCGGAGCATCGGCCCCCAAGACGCCTTAGCCGAAGTTCGTCACGAAAGAGGCCGCAGATGGCCTAAGTGGTTCAGAATCAGTTCAGGCTACCGCCGAGTCTGCACTACATTTGCATTGCAATCTGAGACGTTCAGGCAGGCTGATTCCGAGCTGCCGGAGCAAAGACTTCTGCTCTGTGGTTGGCTCGGTGATCCGCCGCAGCCTGATTTCGCGGCCGTCGGTGGTGGGCAGAACGATGTCGGTGCCCTGCAGCGTGGAGAGCAGGGCGAGGGCCCTC
>JAJYVR010000273.1 GCA_021791935.1 Acidobacteriota bacterium | reverse complement strand
AACAAAGCTATCGCGGCGACGAACGTACCTACGATTACGAGGGCATCGTCGCGAACGGGTACCCGCTGCAGGAAAAGATTTCCGATGTCGATGAGCCGGCCAGCGGCTATTTATGGACGAACCTGGCGCGACATGGCAAGACGTACTACCACTTTGGAGAATTTGTTGCGACGACGTTTTGCAGAGAAGCTGAGAAGCCGAAGAAGCCGAGTGGCCCGCTGCAGGGCACTCCAGAACCGGCTCCGCAAGCGTGCGCGCGCAACTCGGTCCACCAAGGAGAGCCGATCCCGGCCAATTACGGCGGCGGAATCAGCCAATACCCATGGCGAATTCCGCTGATCGCACGCGACACCGCGACCAAGCCGGAGCTTGTCGGTCACTTCGATCCGCAATTTCAGGACTTTGAACTCAGCGTGCCGGACCAGTTTCGCGTCTCAGAATTTCTCACTCATTTTCGAGGATGGGTGGCCGACCGCGCCCAAGGGAAAGACACCATGCCTGCCTTTGTGATGCTGCGCCTGCCCGACGATCACACGGCGGGCACGACACCGGGCAAGCCGCGTCCAGAGGCATCCATTGCCGACAACGATCTTGCGGTGGGCCGGGCCGTCGATGCCGTTTCTCACAGCGCGTTCTGGAACGACACCGCATTTTTTATCCTGGAGGATGACGCGCAGGATGGGGCCGACCACGTGGACGCGCATCGCAGCCTGATGCTGGTGGTCAGCAAATACGCGCCGCGCCCACAAGCCGACGGAACGCCGTTTGTGGACCATCATTTTTACACCACCGTCAGCGCGGTCCGAACACTGGAAAGCATACTGGGTCTGCCGCCGATGAACAACAACGACGCGTTTGCGCCGCTGATGGCGCCGGAATTTTCCGGGGATGGGGCGCAACCCGCGTACAACGCCGATTACGTCAACCGCGACAATGGCCGAATTTACGAAGCGAACACGTCGAAGAGTTACGGGGCCAAACAGTCGGCGAAGATGGATTTTCGTCATGCCGATATGGCCGACACATCGAAGCTGAACGTCATCCTGTGGCGCGACGAAATGGGAAACCGGCCAGTGCCGCCGCAACTTCTCGCGCCGCATCCGCGCCACGCGGACGCCGATGGCGACTGATTCAGTTCACGCTTGACTACTCGGCGAAGTCCACATGGACTGCGTGAGGAATCACGCCGCGTTCCTGTCCCATCGCCAGCAGCAGGCGAATGGCTTCTTTTCCGTCTTCGCCGTAGTCCAGGGTGCGCTCGTTGACGTACATGCCGACAAAGCGATTGGCGGAAGACGTATCCAGATCGCGGGCGTATTGCATGGCGTGCGCCAGGGCTTCTTCTCGATGCTGCAGCGCGTACCCGACGCTGTCGCGAAGCGCCTGGTTCATCATCCGATGCACGGACGCGCCCAGGTCGCGGCGAATCGCGTTGCCTCCCAGCGGCAACGGCAGGCCGGTCTGTTGCCGCCACCATGTTCCCATGTCGAGCACGCAAGTCAGGCCATCGCGGGCGTAGGTGAGTTGGCCTTCATGAATGATCAGCCCGGCATCGAATTTGCCCGCGAGCACCTGAGGAATGATCCGATCGAAGGGAACAACCTCCGTGGTGACGCCGGGAAGCGCCATCTGCAATACCAGATTCGCCGTGGTCAACTGGCCGGGGACGGCAATGCGTACCTTGCGAACTTCATCGAGGGAATATGCGCGTTTGGCGACGATCATGGGCCCGTAACCCTCGCCGACGCTGCCGCCGCACGGCATCAGCGCGTACTTGTCCTGGACGTAAGGATAGGCGTGGAAGGAGATTGCTGTGACATCGTAGAAGGCCTCGCGCATGGCCTTTTGATTCAGCGTTTCAATGTCGGTCAGCGTGTGCGTGAACTCATAGCCCGGAACAGCGACTTTGCCGGTCGCCAATCCGTAAAACATGAATGCGTCGTCCGAGTCGGGACTGTGCGCGATGCTGATTTGCCGAACTGCCGCTGTCGTATCGATGGCCATGAACACTCTCCACTTTCAGAGTAAAACAGGGCGGGAGGAGAAGTGGCGACCGAGCGCAAAAATCCACGAAAGAACGGAGGATGCGCGGTCATCGCGCAACCCGGCAAGAAGGTCCCAAATTTGGTCTTCAGGCGACCTGGTCGGAGGATTGCAGCGACCGATGATGCCGCCGCGTGCTTCTCTGCGTGCGGAGCAGAACAAAGACGGACACGCCGAGCAGCAGGCCTTCCAATAAGTAGTTGTATCCGTGCGGCAGGCGTTTTGCGATTCGACGGTCGCGCTTCGCCTCTGGCTGCGCCGAAGCCTCCGAGCTTTCCGCAACATCGGCCAGTTGGGAATCCATTTGCGGCTGGGCCGGGGTCTCTACCGCTGCCTGGATGGGCGCTTGCATCGGCTCCGCCATTGTCTCGATCTGCGCGCGCTGTTTGGCCGCCATCATTTCCAGCGCGAGCGGGTCGATCAGACTGGGACTGATTTCGGCAACCGCCGGTCCCAGGTCGAACTGCGCGATCGCGGCGTAATCGGGTTCGGTGGAGGACCTGCTTCGATCGATCGCTCCATGAAGCCGCGCGAGGGACAATTCACCACTGGTGAGGGGAGAAGACCGCAAAATTCTGCGCGCGGTCCAAAGCAAAACGAGGCACAACACAAAGATTGCCGCCATCGTCGTACCGTATAAGAACTCCATCGCAACCGCCTGACAAAGGGAAATGATTACTAAAGTGCAGCCATCATAGCAAACTTGTTGCAGTCTTTCGCGTCATTGATGGATGAGGGGAACCAACATGGCAACCCCAGGGTCGCGGATTCAGCTTGGCAATTGCGGATTCAGCTTAGAGATCGCAGCCGTTGGCAGGCTTCGGCCAGGTCCTTCAGCTTCTTCGCGTAGCAGAACCGCAGCAGATTTTCGCCGCGTCCCTCGGTGAAGAATGCGGTCCCAGCGATGGCCGCGACCCCGCTGCGGGCCAAAAGATTACGTGCCTTTTCCTTCGCAGTTGCGCCGGGCAAACGGGACGCGTCCGCAAGAACGTAGTATGCGCCGTCCGGGATTGACGGCGTCAAGCCTGCGGCAATCAAGGCTTCCACAAGCCGATCGCGCTTGTATTCATATTCCTTGGCCAGCGCAGCATAATAGTCGGCGGAAAGTTGCAACAGACCGGCCGCGGCGCCGTGCTGCAGCGGCGACGGCGCGCACACATAGGCTATATCGTGAAAGTATCCGATGGCCGGGATCCACTGCGGATCGGCTGCCAGATAGCCAAGTCGCCAACCTGTGATGCTGAAGGTCTTTGAAAAACCGGAGATGGTGATGGTGCGCTCCGCCATGCCGGGAAGCGAGGCGAAGCTGATATGTTTCGCGTCGCCGCACAGAAAATATTCGTAGATTTCATCCGTAATCGCAAACAGGTTGTGCCGTTCGGCCACTTGCGCAATCGCCTCCAGTTCGTGACGGCGAAACACCTTGCCGGATGGATTGCAGGGTGTATTGATGACGATGGCGCGTGTCCGTGCCGTGATCGAACGTTCCAGGCGGTCAGGATCGAGGCCCCAGTCCGGAGCGTCCAACTGGACGGTGACCGGCGTCAGCCGCTG
>JAJYVR010000272.1 GCA_021791935.1 Acidobacteriota bacterium | reverse complement strand
TTGGGACTGAGGCGTTCGGGTGCGGCGTCCAGAATCGCGACCAGATCGGCGGTGGTGTAATGGGCCGGACCGGCGGACCATTGATTGCGCACGTATTTTTTCAGGGCAGTGCGAACGCCAGTGGCTTCGTCGATGAGGAACAGAGGACTTGAAGATTCACCGACCATGACCTGGACGTGGTAGCCAGCTTGTTCCAGCGCATGGTCGCGATCGAGGAGGGCGGCGTGGAGTTCGTCGGCGTCTTCGATAGCGGTTCGTAAGGTGGACGCGCCGAGCGCGTGGAATGGGCGTGAAGAAGCGTCGATGACGATGAGGCCGTGGCGACTGAAAATGCGCGTCAGCAACGCCGCAAATGCGGAGGCAAAGGTCGCGGTGGGCGTGTACAGGGTAGCGAGCAGGTCGGTGACGGCGTTCTCGCCGAGACATCGGCGGAGCCGATCGAGCAACGGTAGGATGGCGTCGCCTAACTGCAAGTTGCCGACGGGCAGGCCTTCGGCGACGGTGGGCAGGCGCAGCGTGGTGATGTCGTTGCCGCAGAGGAAAGTGGCCTGATTGACTTCCTCGAAGTCGTGGTCCTCGCTGGCCAGCCAGAAGATGGGGACATGAGGATGTCCGGCACGGGTCGCTTCCGCAGCCAGATGGATCGCGGTGGCGGCCTTCATCAACGTGAGGAGCGGGCCGCCGAAGAGTGCGACCTGCTGGCCGGTGACGACGGCGCCTGCTCCGGCAGCCAGACGATCGAGGTTGGCTTCTGTCGCGGCGCCAGCGCCGAAATTGCGATTCTGGGCGCGCAATAAGTCGACGATAGCGGTCCGGCGGGCTGGATCCATTTGCGGCGCGTTCTTCATCCACTGGCCGTCGTTGGCGACGGCCAGTGGGTAAAACGCGCGCAATTTTTCCCAGTTGCCGGACACGTAGTCGCGGTAGAGAGGGCTGACGTGCGGCAGCGCCGTAACGGGATAGCAATCTGCGTTCAAGCGCGCGTCTCTCCTGATGGATGGGCGGGAGCGGATTTCCTATGGCTATGCGCCGCCGGGTCCATCACAGAACAGCTTCTCCTGATGGAAAAGCCGCGCGATCTGTGTGGCTTCGGGCCACAGGTATAGGCAATTCGCTCTGGTTGCGCGGCAGGTACGGGTACCCGCAGGCTGCAGCGCACATGCCAAGTGTCTCATGCAGTGGATGCGGGCAGGAGCGGCGAAGATGCGAGGAATTGACGCGGGAAAGCTGCGGCGTCGTTTACTCGCGGCCTTCGCGGGCATCTTTCCACAGATCGATTCCGCTGTCTTGCGCGAAGCGGTCGATTTCTTTCAACTCGGCAGCGGTGAATTGAAGTTTCTTGACGGCGTCGAGAGAATCGTTGAGCTGGTCGACGTTGCGAGCCCCGATGAGGGCGGTAGTGACGCGGGGATCGCGCAGCACCCAGGCGATGGCCATCTGCGCCAGGGTCTGGCCGCGGCCTTTTGCCAGCTCATTCAGAGAGCGGACGCGCTGGATGTTTTGCTCGCTGAGAAACTCCTTGAGCAGGGAACTTTGCTCGGCGGTGGCGCGCGAATTTGCCGGCACGCCGTCGAGATATTTGCCGGTGAGCAGGCCCTGGGCCAAGGGAGAGAATGCAATGCAGCCGACGCCCAGCTCATCCAAAGTGGCGAGCAGTTCTTTTTCGACCCAGCGATTCAGCATGGAGTAGGAGGGCTGGTGGATGAGCAGCGGCATACCTTGGCTTTTCAAGATTTTCGCGGCCTTGCGGGTGCGATCGGCGTCGTAGGAGGAAATGCCGACATAGAGGGCCTTGCCCTGGTGGACGGCGGTGACCAGCGCGCCCATGGTTTCTTCCAGCGGCACCGTCATGTCCGGCTTGTGGGAGTAGTAGATGTCGACGTAGTCGAGGCCCATGCGCTCAAGGCTTTCGTCGAGCGAGGCCAGCATGTATTTCCGCGAGCCGCCGATGCCGTAGGGACCGGGCCACATGTCCCAACCGGCTTTGGAGGAGATGACCAGTTCATTGCGGTGATCGCGAAAATCTTTGCGCAGAATGTGGCCGAAATTTTCTTCCGCGGAGCCGTAGGGCGGGCCGTAGTTGTTGGCCAGGTCGAAATGGGTGACGCCGCGATCAAAGGCCCGCCGAATGACTGCGCGACCGGTTTCAAAAACGTCGGCGCCGCCGAAGTTCTGCCAAAGGCCCAGAGAAATGGGCGGCAACACGATCCCAGATCGACCGCAGCGGCGAAACTCGTGCTGCAGATAGCGTTTTTCGTCGGGCACATAACTCATCCGCGTACATCTCCTTCATTGTTGAAAATTGGGGAAGCAAGTGGTGCTGCGTGGTTGGATGTGTGGTGCAAGCTCAGGTGAACCTATAAGCAAGTCCGAATGCGGTTCAATACATATTCAGTTGATTTCAATTGGTGTTCCCAAACGCGAATTACTCTCCAACCTTGTCGCCTCAAATTGCGACCGGTCGCCCTGTCTCGGGTCTTATTGCGTTGGATTTTGGGCTTCCAATATGCGACATTTGAATTCGGGACGCGATTGCAACGCGAACAGCCGTGCCAGAAACAGCCATCGACAAAAACTGCGACTCGCTCAACTGGAAATACAAAATCCGGTTTGCCCAGTATATCGCCTGCGTTCAGCTTCCAGCCTTTGATCCCAGCACGGATTAGGGCGGCACGGACACGCCACTCGGTTGAACGATTGCGCCGTGATTGCACTGTGGCCATCACCCTGGAGCGAACCTGGGATGAGACAGAATCCATCTCACACCTCTTCGCCCGGCTTTAAAGTCGGGACTGCGCCAGCGACTTCGTTGTACCTTTGCGATGCCAGCTTTTCAAGACGGCGTGCTTGAGTCAACAGAGTGCGCCTCAGTCCCTTCGACACGTCGCGTTCGCTAATGACTCGAGCAAGCGCCGCAATCGTTGTCGCACGCCTCGCGATGCGCACGTCGGGATGTCTGCGCTGCTCGTGCAACTCCTCAGGTATGATGCTTCCTCTTTGCGAAGCTGGGAGGACAATTCGCTTGGCAGGCAGAACGTTGCCCTCGTTGAGCACTGCCTCAAAAGTCGACTTTTTCAAGACATCTTGAAAGACCGTATATTCAGCCGCGTTGAGCAACTTCTTAGAATCCTTGTCGTTCCGCGGCTTGTCCTGAAGTTCCCAGAGCGGCCAAACCTCGATTTCGGCCACCTCGAAGGGGTCTAGAACGTTCATCGCGACTGCATCTGTTCGTTGATTTGTAAGATGCCGCCCGATTCGAACTCGCAGCTTCTCATTCGTTTGTCCAACGTAAATTGGTTCGCCGTCGAAATCGTAGAAGGCATAAATTCCCCAGATGGCGTTCCCAATCTTTGTTTCATCGAGAGTCTTGGCGTCCAAGAACGATTTAATTTGGCCCCTGATCAATGCAACGTCTTGCGGAACACCCAGCGCTTTCTTAGTTGTTTTCCTTGCGGTCCGCTTAGCTGCTTTCTGCATCAAGCCGCCTCCACGAATCTGTTTGCGGCGATCGGTACCAACAGGTGCGCGTTCAGCCAAGCGACAACTGGAACGGCGAGTCCATCGCCGAACATGTGATAGGCATCGTTGTACTTCCCAGGTATCGGGTAATC
>JAJYVR010000029.1 GCA_021791935.1 Acidobacteriota bacterium | reverse complement strand
CAGCGTCGGAAGCGGCGAACACGCGCGCTCCCAGATACAGGACGGCAACAGTAAGCAATACAGCTAGCGAAATACGGGTCATGTTCATAAGAAATCTCCGGCCTCGATTATACGGATGCGCAGATTCCGCTGGCGACCCGTGGATCGATCGGCGGTCGCAGTTATTTCTTTTCGCCGGCTTGCTGGGCCAAGTCCGCGACAATGGAAATCCCGGCATAATCGGCGGCTGCGACCACCGCTTCCAGATCGAAAATCAACGTCCGCCCCGCCTCGATCGCCAGGCAGGTGGCGCCAGCCTGCTGCATCGCAGTGATGGTCCCGATCCCGATCACCGGCACATCGAAGCGCATGTCCTGTTTGGGCTTGGCCACCTTCACCACCGTCAGCGATCGTTCCAAAGTGGACGCCTCACCGGCGTGCGCCAGCGATCTCAGGATCTCTCCGGCGCGCGCAATCGCCGCGTCGGTGCCTTCCATCGCCTCCACGGCAACGCAGGCCTGCGCCGCAATCGCCACCGTCTGGCCAATGTCATAGGCAGCCAGTGCGTTCGCCACGCCGCGCCCGTAGGCAATGTCACGCTGCTCCGTCGGATTGGGGCTGCGCGCCGTCAGAACGCCAGCGCGCGCCAGCAACGGCTCCAGAAATGTCGTGGAGGAAATCAACTCCACCCCTTCATCCTGCAACACCTTCGCGATCGCTCCCAACAGACCATCGGTGTTCCGCGATGACAGCGAAAGCAGCAGCTTCGCCAGCAGCCAGTCCGGTCGAATGCTGGAAAAAATCTGCTTGTGCTTCACCTGCCCGGCCATCACCGCCTTGGTGACGCCCTCGGCATGGAACATGGCAATCAACCGCGCCAGTTCGCCAAGCGAAAACCAGTGTACCCGCACCCCGGCGTCGCGAGCCGCGCGCGTGTCCATCTCCAGCTCCGTCTCTTCGCGGATTGCGGCGACAATCACCTCTGTGCCGTGAGCGCGCGCCGCATCCAGCAATAAAAACGGAAATCGCCCGTTCCCCGCGATCAGCCCCAGCTTTGCGGGGCGATCGGCGGCGGCTTGGACAGGAGTGGACATGTTCGGTTGCCGGATTATTTCAGGACGCCGCGCGTCGAGCTTTCGATGAACGCAATCAAGTAGCGCACTTCTTCCGACGCGATCTCTTCCGCTTTCAATTTCTCCACCGCCTGCGTGGTGTTCAGCTTCGCTCCGCGCAATGTCCTATAGGCATGGTGCAGGTCGCGCATCTGTTCGGGAGAGAATCCGCGGCGCTGCAGACCCACGCGATTCAATCCGAACGCATGCGCATCGCGTTTCGCGGAGGTCAACGAAAACGGCAGCACATCCTGAATGATGATTGAGCCGCCGCCGACAAAGGCGTAGCGCCCGATGCGGCAAAATTGATGGGCCGCGGAAAGCGCTCCCAGCGTTGCATAATCTTCAATGGTGACGTGCCCCGCCAGCGTGGCCCCATTCGCCAGAATGCAATGGCTCCCCACCTGGCTGTCGTGCCCAATGTGCGCATACGCCATCACCAGGCAATCGCTGCCAAGCCGCGTAATGCCGCCGCCGCCTTTCGTACCTCGCGAAATCGTGACGTATTCCCGGACGACGTTGCGGTCGCCGATTTCAAGCCGGGTAGGCTCGTTCCGATATTTCAAATCCTGCGGTGGAATGCCGACCGCGGTGAAAGGAAAAATCTTGTTTCCGCTGCCCAGGCGCGTGTGGCCATCGACAACAACGTGCGACACCATCTCGCAATCTTCAGCGATCTCGACATTTCCGCCGACAGTGCAGAACGGTCCGACGACGGAGCGCGCACCGACGATCGCTGTATCCGCAACAACGCTGGATGGGTGGATCCGCGCAGTGGAATGAATGCTCACGCTTCGACGGCGGCCTCTTGTGGCGCGCTTGCCGCGTCGCTTGCGGCCTCCGGCTTGATGGGGCGATTCCGCGGCACCATCTGCGACGTCACTGTCCCTTCGCAAATCAGCTTGCCGTCCACGTACGCTTTTCCCTGCATCCGCATCATGCGGGTGCGCCAGTTCAGCACGTCAATCTCCAGCCGCACCTGGTCGCCCGGCAGCGCGGGACGCCGAAAACGCGCGTGCTCCACCCCGGTAAAGACAATCAGCTTCTCGGTTGGATCCGGCAGCTCCACCATTATGAGGATGCACCCCGCCTGCGCCAGCGCCTCCAGCAGCAACACTCCCGGCATGATGGGAAAGCCGGGAAAATGCCCTTGAAAAAATGGCTCGTTGATACTGACGTTCTTGATGGCGACAATCCGTTTCTTACGCTCCATCTCGACCACGCGATCGACCAGCAGAAACGGATAGCGATGCGGCAAAAGTTTCATGATCTCGACAACGTCGAGCGGGGCCTTCAGCAAGGCGTCTTCGGAATTTGCGTGCTCGGTGTTTTCCATGGCTACCCAGCAGATTATAAAACGCCGCAACGATGACGCGTTGAGCTTCTACGCTTTGCCCGCGTTTTCATAACGCGCTTTCAGGTCCTTGTACCGCCCCGGCCTGGCGCTCCCGGTCAAATGGTCTTCCAGTTGATCCAGAAAGGCGTGCCAGCCCGCGCCCAGTCCCGCCAGCAATTCAGGACGAACTCCCACGTGAGAAAAATGCAGCTTGGTCTCCGCCGTGTCGCCCTCCAGCTTCCAGTTCACCAGCGAATCTCCCCAGGTGTAGATCAGCAGGCGCGGCGGTTCGAAGTTGCAGACGGTCCCCTCCAGCGACCCCTCTGCGGAAAATGCAATGTGAATTTTCCCGCCCAGGCGCGGCTCCAGTTCCGTCGGAAATTTCATCCAGGCCGAAATCTCTTCCGCGTTGGAAATGGCGCGCCAGACTCGCTCCAAGCTCTGCGGATACGCGCGGTCCCAATCGAGCCGACAGATCGTCTCCACCGCCGCAATAGAGTCATTCGGCCCTTCTTTCGGCGGCTCCACGCGCTGCGCAAAAGGGTTTTTCATCGTTCCTCCATCGACTCACCGGCGGTCATTTCAGGTGCGCCGCGGCATAATCCGGATCGAATAAATTTTTCGGCAGCGCAATGTTGTATTCTGCCCGCAACACAAATTGCTGCGCAACAATTTCGCCGTTGTGCGTGCGCGTCACGGTAAAGGGTGTCGCAATGCCGTCGATGCGGTGATAGTTGTCGAACTCGACAGCATCCACGTTTCTGTCGTGAAAGCGGGGATCGCGCCACTCAAAGCTCAAGCGCAACGGCAGATGGCTCGCCGCGTCCACCTCCAGCGTCACCGCGTCGTTGGCAGCGTCCATCAGCGTGAACTTCTCCGCCAGGCGCCGCTCGACCTGCTCCGCGCCTTCATCCAGCACCACCGTCGCCGGATCGCCGGCCCACCGACCCAGAACTGCCCGCAGCGAATATTTTTCCCAGCGCAAATGGTCTTTTAGATTTTCCGCCGACAGGCTCTTCTTGCCTTTGTAAGTAATCTCCCACCCGCTAGACCCGGAAAAGATCTGCACCACTTTTGCCTTGTCGAGATCGATGCGCTCTTTGCCGGGGATTTCAGCGCTGACGATCGCGTCTGCAATTTCGCCGGTTGGATCGCCCTGAAAAAATGCAGCCATGCGAACGCGATCGCGGCGGGTATGAATATTCAGCCATGCCTGCCCGCCCAGCGCCTGGATTGTGGCCGCCAGCGCTGCACGCGCTTGCTGCTGGCCCGCAACCGCCGCGGCAGCCGTTGCCTGACACGCCAGCAATGACGGCCACAGCAAACAAACCGCCGCCGCGCCCGTCAGTCCCAGCCGCAGATGTCTCGACGACCTACCCCACCAGGACCGAGCCGCCGTTGACATTGAAGACCTCTCCGCTGACGAAGCCGGCGAATGGAGTGCATAAGAACAAGACCGGCCCGGCAATCTCCTCCACGCTGGCCGCCCGTCCCAGCGGAATCCCCGAAACCACCCGCGCGCATTTCTCCGGGTCGCGCAATGTCGCCGCCGACATGTCCGTGTCTACCCAGCCAGGCGCAACGCAGTTGACGTGGATGCCTTCGCGGATCAGTTCGCTCGACAGGCTCTTCGTAAAGCTGATGAGCGCGCCTTTCGACGCCGCGTAATCGGAGTGCATCGCCTCTCCCCGCTGCGCCGCCGTCGAGCTGATCAGCACAATCGAACCCGCCGCCGCATTTTTCTCCGGCCTGCCCTGCTTTTTGAACTGGCCCACCGCCGCCTGCACCACGCCAAACATGCTGTCCAGGTTGATGTGCATTGTCCGGTGCCACTGCGCATCCGCCATCCGCTCAATAGGCGCGTCGTCGGGCGGCCAGATGCCGTGATTGCCTACCAGGCAGTCAAGCCTGCCGAATGCGCGCACCGCATCTTCCACCAGCTCCCGGCCATGCGCCGGAGCGGTCAACTCACGATGCACCGCGATGCAGCGCTCCGCGCCGCCGCATTCCGCCGCCAGCGCTTCCGCTTCTTTCGCCGCGCTGCGGTAGTTGAACACCACTTTGGCGCCGGCCTGCGCGAACAACCGAACCGTGGCCGCGCCAATTCCACGCGAGCCACCTGTGACCAGCGCAACTTTTCCTTGGAGCGAGAGCGCCACTCCCGAATGAGGTCCCTTTTCTGTCATAGTCTTGACGCTAAAAGAAGGCACGCGATCCTGCAACCCCACCGGCCCGTTCTTGCTCAGGAATCTTTTGCGCGGAATCCTGCCTGGGTCGAAAGCATTTCCATCGATCGCGTCATGTCATGGGCGCTCCTCGATAAGAGTGAAGGCGTTGTCAAGGGTAAAGACCAGCAGGAGTTTCCTCAGAATTTAACGCCCTGCCAGCCGAGCAGGTCCTTCTCCGGATCCAGCCGCCGCCACCAGGTCCAGGGGTTGGTCGCGTCCGTCGCGACGAAGGTATCGGTATTGGCGGGGGTCGGCGCAGGGCCCTCGGGCCACTACAGTTTCCATCCCATGCCGCCGCGCCTTACAATGTGGCCATGACGCTGCTCGACGCACCAAAGTACGACGCGCGCAAGGCCCGCATCCGCCGCAATATTGTCATTGGCATTCTGGTCGCCATTCCATTTGTCGCCTTCTTCACCTGGT
Organism: Acidobacteriota bacterium; assembly: GCA_021791935.1. Lineage (GTDB taxonomy): Bacteria > Acidobacteriota > Terriglobia > Terriglobales > Acidobacteriaceae > JAKAAZ01. Next base: position 14,886 of record JAJYVR010000029.1, on the reverse strand, counting down.
ATTGGTGGAACTGGCCGGAGGAGCATCGCGTCAACCAGTTCTTCCAGGCGGTTGAAGCCAAGGATTACTCGCGCGCCTATGCCTTGTGGAACAGCGATCCAGATTGGCAGCAGCATCTCGACCGCTACAAGCTGTATACGTTCGACCAATTCAAGTCGGACTGGGGTCCGTCCGGGGATTATGGCGCGATCACGAAGGCAAAAATCGTGGTCACCAAGGAATACGGCAGCGGTGTGGTAATTGGCGTGCGCGTCAACGACAATCCCAAGACGCTGTTCCTCTGGGTCGAGCGAAAAGCCAAGACCATCGGATTTTCTCCGGTAGAACTGCGCTTTTAGGGATGCCTTCGCTTTATTTTGAAAGTCGCAGTAGCACCACGCCGTGCCTCGGGACCATCGCTGTGTAGGAGCCGTGCAGCGTACCCAGGTCCTTGCCCGACCACAAGTCGCGCGCGTGGACAACGCCGCTGAATCCCATATCCTTGAATTGCACGGTGATGGGATATTCGGCTTCGCTGCGGTTGAACAACGCGACGGCTTTGGCACCGCCCGCAAGCGGCTTCATCCACACTTCAAACGGGCCAACCGCGCGGACGCGATCTCCCTGGATGCCGAGACGGTCTTGATCGACGGCGATCGCATCCTTGTTCATCAGGATGCTCAGGGTGGTGTCGTCCATTTTGCTCAAATCGTTTCCAGCCAGCAACGGAGCAGCTAGAATCGCCCACAGGCTCATATGGGTGCGGTATTCATCCGGCGTCATGCGGCCGTTGCCTACTTCCAGCATGTCCGGATCGTTCCAGTGTCCTGGCGCCGCGTATTTTGAAAGTCCCGCCTGCGCAAATCCAATGACCGACATGCGGTCGTAGCTGTCGTTGATGTCGCCGGTCGTGCGCCACAGATTCCCGCCGACTTTCGGGCCCCAGTTCCACACCGCGTCAAAACCGTACTGGCACAGGCTGAAGACGATGGGCCGGTGCGTGTTCAGCAATGCCTGGTGCATCTTCTCATAGGCCGCCTGCATCATCTCCCATTGCTTTTGCTGGTCGCCGGGAGCTTCTTTTTTCATGATGCCGCCGTAACTGCACAGGTCGTACTTCAAATAATCGACGCCCCATTTTGCATAGGTGTTCGCGTCCTGCTGCTCGTGGCCATAACTGCCGGGATATCCGGCACAGGTTTTCGGTCCAGGCGAAGAATAAATTCCAAGCTTCAGCCCTTTCGAGTGGACATAGTCCGCCAGCGCCTTCATGTCGGGAAACTTGCTGTTGGATGTAATGTTTCCCTGGGCATCGCGCTGACCTTCCCAGGTGTCGTCGATATTGACGTAGATATATCCGGCATCGCGCATTCCGCTCGCCACCATGGCATCCACCGCGGCGCGCACATCGGCGTCGGTCACTCTGCCGGCAAAATGGTTCCAACTGTTCCACCCCATCGGCGGCGTGGCTGCCAGGGTGCCGGATTGCGCGTGGGCCGTTGGGCTTGATGGCAGAAGCCACAAAATCCCGGCAAGCAGCAGAGCAAAAAATCCAAGACGACGAATACGCATACTGTCCTCCAAGCTTAGAATCGCAGATCGAGCGAACGTCAACCATGGTATCAGCGAGATTCAAATCGGTCTCGCTGCCGCTGCGCCATCCAGTTGCAAATTGCATTCAGATCCGCGACAGGCGCCTGCGTCAACGGAATGGTGTGCATATACGGCGGCGGCCCGAACTCCGGAACCAGCGTGGAAACTTCGCACCCGCGGCTCTCCTGCGCCTTCCATATTTGCCGCCACCATTCCTCGTGGACGCTGAGATGCTGGCTCCACTCCGGCGCGCGGGGGTCTGGCACCTGCGGTCCTTCTTCATAGCCAACCCGTGCATGCACATGCCAGCAGTGGGCGGCACTCAACTCCAGAATGCTGGCGCAGTCCTGCAGCAGCCGTTCCGCGACACAGACCCAGTGGCTGTAATCGCACGTCAATTTTAAAGCCGGAAACAGACGCAGAATTCGTTGCGTGTTCCAGGGATTGCCAAAGTAGCGCGAACGATGCGTTTCATGCGCCAGCGCCACGCCAAGAACCTTTTCCATCTCCAGCGCCGCGCCATAAAAATCCTCTGCTTCGGCATCGCTCCACGCATCCGATCCGGTATGGCCGTTGATGAACAGCGGATTCGCATCGAGGCAGTTCTCGACCTGGCTTTTCAACGAAAGTAGATGTTCCGCGACCGTTCCCGACGGGGTAAACATGTTACTGAACACTTGCGGAATCCAGGCGAGATGTTCTTCCTGCAATGTTCGATGGAAAAGGCCTCGGTCGGGCAAACAGAATAAGGGCGTCTCCACGGCCTTATAGCCCGTGTCCCGCCACTCTTGCAGGTGAGGAGCAAAACCATGCGAGAGATCGACGCCCCAGAGATGTCGAACCAGCAGAAGTTTCAGAGGGATTCCTGCCTTTTAATATTCCTCAAGTGGAAAGAGTATGTCGCATCGAAAATGCGATGCGGTCGCCGAACTGCTTCCGCTCCAGTCTACAATGCCGGTAGGGGCGTTGGATTTGTCGTCAGCGAACAACGGAACCGTTTTAACTGTCTCGAATTATCGCCAATCGAACTGGATAGCCAATGGCCGCAATCAGCGTAACTCCTTTCCACGTTCTTACCAAGCCGATCGGGCCCATTTGCAATCTGGATTGCAAATACTGCTTCTACCTGGAAAAGGAAGTTCTCTATCCCGATACCGCCAAGTGGGCGATGCCTGCAGACGTTTTGGAGTCCTACATCCAGCAGTACATTCAGCAGCAGAACACGGATGTCATCCATTTTGCCTGGCAAGGCGGCGAGCCCACGCTGTTGGGAGTCGACTATTTTCGCAACATTGTCGCGCTGCAAGCCAAATATGCAAACGGCAAGCGAATTGAAAACGCGTTTCAGACCAACGGCGTTTTGTTGAATGACGATTGGGCCAACTTTTTCGCGGAAAACAATTTTCTCATCGGAGTGTCCATCGACGGTCCCAGAGAATTGCACGATGCCTATCGCGTCGATAAAGGCGGTCAGCCCACGTTCGACCGCGTCATGCGCGGCATCGGCTTCCTCAAGAAACATTCCGTCGCCTTCAACACCCTGACCACCGTCCACCGAAAAAATTCCTACTTTCCTCTCGACGTGTATCGCTTTCTGAAGGAAAGCGGCAGCGGATATATGCAGTTCATCCCCATTGTTGAACGCATCTCGACCCACACCACGCAGGACGGCATGGTGCTGGTCTCGCCTACCTTTTCCGACCGCGCCCGGGTATCGGACTGGTCGGTCGAGCCGGTACAGTTTGGGCGATTTCTTTCGACCGTCTTCGATGAGTGGGTGCGCAACGACGTGGGCAAAACCTTCGTCCAGCTTTTCGACGTATCGCTGGAAATGTGGCTGGGCATGGAAGCCAGCCTGTGCATTTTTCGCAAGACCTGCGGCTCCGCGCTCGCCATTGAGCATAACGGCGACCTCTACTCCTGCGACCACTTCGTCTATCCGGAAAACCGGCTCGGCAACATCATGCGGCAGGCGCTGGGAGAGATGGTCGAATCGCCGCAGCAGGTCCAATTCGGCCAGGCGAAAAACGATACGCTGCCAAAATATTGCCAGCAGTGCGAAGTGCGGTTTGCCTGCAACGGAGAATGTCCGAAACATCGCTTTGCGACCACGCCGGACGGCGAAGCGGGATTGAATTATCTGTGCGCCGGCTACAAAAAATTCTTCACCCACATCGATCCATATATGCAATTTATGGCCGCGCAACTGCGCCAGCAGCGCGCTCCGGCCAATGTGATGGAGTGGGTCCGCATGCGGGATGCAGCGGCACTGCAATCCAACAAGCCCGGCAGAAACGGTCCCTGCCCCTGCGGCAGCGGAAAGAAGTTCAAGCGTTGCTGCGGCGCGCCCGCATCGTCGCAGTTTCACAAGCCAATTTCTCGGGAATAAGAATTCACGCGCGCGATTGTATTTGCGCTTGCTGTGCCGCGATACTATCCGGTCGCCAGATGGTGGCGAACATCGGCGCCGCGCACCCAGAAGATGACGTCCTCGGCGATGTTGGTGGCGTGATCGCCCACCCGTTCCAGGTTCCGAGCAATCAGCAACACGTTTAACGCCTGCTGTGCGTGCTCCGGCTGCGCCTGGATGTAAGTCGTCAGCGTGCGAAAGATGGCGCGATTCAACTCGTCCACCTCATCGTCCATCAGCAGCACTTTTTCCGCCAGCACAGCATCGCCATCAATAAATGCCTGCAGCGCATTCCGCACCATGGTGGCCGCCAGCGTCGCCAACTTGGGAATATCGACCGGCAACTCGACTGCGGGAACGGTCTGCAGGTCGCGGACCCGTTCGGCAATCTTCACCGCCCGATCGCCGACGCGCTCCAGGTCCGCGTTGATCTTGATTACAGAAAGAATAAATCGAAGGTCGATGGCCATGGGCTGCTCCATGGCCAGCAGGTCGAGCGCCATCTGGTCGATGTCCCTCTCCATGCGGTTGATGGCGGGTTCCGAACGCATCACCAGATCGCAGATGGAGACATCGCCCACTCGATAGGCCTCGATGGCGCGCTGGGTCGCCTGCTCGGCCATTCCGGCCATGACCAGCAGCCTCTCTTTCAAGTCGTCGAGATTTTGGTGGAACCGAGTGCGCGTCATCCAAACCTGCCTGTAATGTAATCTTCCGTCCGTTTGTCTGTCGGATTGGTAAAAATTTTTGTGGTTGCGTCAAACTCGACAAGGTATCCGTTCAGGAAGAACCCTGTCATCTCCGCGACGCGTGCCGCCTGTTGCATATTATGCGTGACGATCACGATCGTGTAGTCCACCTTCAGTTCAAAGATCAAGTCCTCAATTTTCGCGGTCGAAATAGGGTCCAGCGCCGAGGCAGGCTCATCCATCAACAATACCTCCGGATCGATGGCCAGGGCGCGCGCGATGCAAAGCCGTTGCTGCTGCCCGCCAGACAGGGTGGCACCGGACTTGCTCTTCCAGACGTCTTTGACCTCCTCCCACAACGCGGAGCGGTGCAGGCTGCGCTCTACAATTTCATCCAGCCGCTTGCGCTTGCGGATGCCGCCCAGCCTCAGTCCGGTGGCGACGTTGTCGTAGATCGACATGGTCGGAAACGGATTGGGCCGCTGAAACACCATGCCGACGCGACGGCGAATCGCCACCGGCGGCGCATCGTTGTAAATGTCCAGGTCGCCAAGCTTCACCGATCCCGTCACCCGCGCGATCGGGTTGGTCTCGTGCATCCGGTTCAAGCAACGCACAAAGGTCGATTTGCCGCAGCCCGAAGGCCCGATCAAGGCGGTCGCCTGGTTCGCTGGAATCGCCAGACTGATGTCGTGCAGCGTATGCGTGCTGCCGTACCACGCATTCAAATTCCGCACTTCAATTCCTGCTCCCACCTAGAATCCTCTCGCGCGCGGAACCATTTTGCTCGTCTCTCCAAACATGCATTTCACATCTGCAACGCCGGCGGTCATCTTTTAAGGCTAACAACTTCTTGTAAACGTGCGATGAACGGGAATGTCGTATTTTGCATGACACGGCAACGCGGTCCCAGTACTTATATGCCGGCGGCGGCCTGCGCCTGAACACCGGAGGCATCCTCAACGCGTGGCGGACCATACTGAATGCCGACCACGCTGATATCGTCTTCCTGGCCGAACTGTTTCGCCGTTTCCGCGATGGAGGCGGCGGGCTGGCTGCTGATGGCCTGGGTGCGCTCGAAGCCGAAGAGTTCCCGCTTATCGTTGGTGGCTTCCACCACTCCATCGGAGACGAAGGTCAGCCGGTCGCCGGGAGCAAGCTGATAGTGCGTTTCCGAGTAGTCGCCCTCGGCCACAATGCCCAGCGGCAGGCCGGAATCCACGGCCATCTCTTCGCCATTGCGATAGGGAGATAAATGCCCCGCGTTGGCGAGCGTCATCGTACCATCCGCTGCAATGAGAGTCGCGCAGCAAGTTACAAATCCGCTGACCTGTCCATGCAGCACGCGGTTCAGATTGCGCAACACTTCCGCGGGCCGTCGTTCCTTCTCGTTGCGTAATGCGCCGATAATCGTACTCACCGTCATGGCCGCCTTCAAACCTTTGCCGCTTACATCTCCCACCACAATCAGCAACGACCCATCGTCGCCCGGCAAAATCTGAAAAAAATCTCCGCCCACTTCGCTTGCGGGAAGATACACGCTCTCGACTGTAAAACCTGGCGTAACCGGCGGCGTTGCCGGGACGAGCAGCGATTGCATTCCGCGCGCCGCTTCCAATTCGCTTGCGAGGCGCTGCTCCTCACGTCGCGTGCGCGCGAAGCGATTGATCAGGATGGCCAGCATGGCCAACAGAAATAAAATCTCGACGGTGTCATCCATCGTGAAAGCGAAGGGCCGGGTGAACAGGTTTATGGAGCTAGTCGGTACCGTCTTCTGCCAACCGAGCTGATAAGTACCCCACAAGGCGCTTTCAACCGGATTGAGCGTCAGGGCAAGCAGCACCGGCGCCAGCAGAAGCTTGGCGTCAGGAAGGCCCGCTCTTGATTTTCGAATCAGCAGGCCGGCGGCCCATACCAGGATGACCGCGTAAAGAATCGCGCTCACCAGATTGGTCCAGCCGACAGGGTAGAGGCCAATCTCCAGAAAGGTATAGTTCAAGATCTGCAGGAAAGACGCCGCGATTGCGAGGTAGAGCAGCACGGTGCGACGGGCGCGCAGCAACGAGGTCAGAAAGGCAATAAAGAACAGCGCTGACGCTAAAAGGAGGACGTTGTTTACCCAGTCGCGTGTGATGATCGCGACCGGGACCAGATGCCAATAAATCCGGTACATGAAGATGACGGCGTTCAGCAGCGCGTTGCCGGCGAACCACAGGTATTCCCACTCCGTTCGCCGGATCAAAAACAAAAGCAGACCCAGCAACCCTGCAATGCCTTCGACCAGCGCAAGGGTATAGTCGCCGCCGTTGGAGAGCAGACGCGAATCGTGAGATAGCTCCGTTCGCCGCTGCAGCAGAACGGACTGCCCCACCAGGCCGCCGCCCCTTTGCGGGCCGCCGCCCTGATAGTTCGACCAACCGTGCCAGTGCCAGACCCGCAGCGCAATCGTTATTGATCGAGTGTCTTGCGAAGGTGCAACTTGAAGAGAAACTATTGTCGGAAGCGCCATCGTTCCTGTGCCATCGGGAGGCATCCGGCCTACGGTCTTCACCAGCTTGCCATCGACAAATACCTGATAGCTGGTAACAATCGGCGGCAGCGATAGCGAGAGGTTGCCTTCGCCCGGCGGAACGACAACCTGAAACCGATACCAGGCATAGCCGCCGTAGCCGGGATAACCCTGCGTAGACCAGGGTTTGTCGGAGCGCAAGAGCGGCCATTGCGAGTCGTCGAAGTTTGGATTGGCCCATGCTGGATTGTCGCCCGTATGAAATCGCCACAGGCCATCGAGCGAAGTGATGTTTTGGCGACCAGTTTGCGTGTTAAAAGTCTGCGCCCGCAGATGGCCAGTCGAGAGCGAAAGCAGGAATGTAAGACAAGCGAACAGCAGCGGCAGTCGAAAGGCATTCCGTAGGCGCATCAAAATTCCCTTTCACTCAAAGCTTCGCTGGGGAACGTATCGATGCTATCGGAACTAGGTCTGCTTGTCTTCGATTATCAAGGGTGCTTGCGCGTGCCGGACGCCCTCACGGCCCGACGATCGAACCGGGGATGTCGACCAGGGGATAGCCCTGCTCTTTCCATCCGTCGAAGCCGCCGCGCAACGGGCGGATGCGCTCAATGCCGAAGCGGCGCATCGTCAACGCCACCTTGGCGCTGGTGGCCTCGCTGGGGCAGGTGCAGTACAGCACAATGTCCCGATCGCGGGGAATCTCCGCGTTCCGGGCGATCAGTTCATGCGGCGGCAGGCAGACCGCGCCCGGCAAAATCTTTGGATCGGGCAGAATGTCGAGCGGATGACGCAGGTCGATGATGTAGAGACTTTCGCCCCGGTCCATCATGGCTTTCAGTTCTGCCGGTTCAATCCGCAACGTCCGAATCTTGCGCAGAAACTGCCGCTGCCGCACCAGGCGGCCAATTACGGTCCCGACGACCACCAGAACGACCAGCCCGAACGCAGAACGGTTGAGCCAGTGCAATATCGCTGCATTGCGGCGGATTGCATCGCCAAAAAATCTTCCGAGCAGGACCAGGGTCGCGACCCATAAAAAGGACCCCGCCATGTCGTACATCAGGAAGACCCGATACTTCATCTTGCTTTGGCCGGCCAGCGGAGCGGCCATGGTGTTCAGGCCGGGAATGAACTTTGCGAACAGCAAAGCGACCGGGCCGTGCCGCGTGAGCATGTCCTCTGTCCTGCGCACGCAGGAGGCAGCTTCCAAAGAAAATTTGCACATCCAGCGGCTCACTGGGCTGCCGAACCGGCCCCCCAGCCGAAACCAGATCGAGTCCGCCAGCGCACAGCCCGCCATCGCCGACAGGACGATCATGCCGATTTCCATGTGACGGGTCGAGGTGAATGTTCCCGCAGCGACCAGGATGGGCGTACTGGGAAGAGGAATTCCCAGTTGTTCCGCCAGCACCCAGCTAAACAGGATCCAATAGCCGTACTCGAGAAAAAAATGGACTGTAAAGTGCATGGTATCGACCGCCTTGAACGGGTTCAGAACAGATACACCCGCAGCATCGCCAGTCAGGTTTTCTTATGCCCAAAAAACAACTGCGCCCTGGAAACCCAATGCTGAATCCGCTCTTAAAACCCGCATACGTCTGATGCACGAATTTGAGAAAAAGACCAGAACAATTTCACTGCTGTCCGGGCGGGGGTGTAACCTCATTCCACCGCTGCCGGGGAGGTGGCCCAATAGCTGGTTCTTGCCAGCACCCGCGCTTCCAGCGGCTGCCTTAATTTCACGCTCAACAAATGCATGCCCGGTTTGTCGTCGGAGGGCTGAAAGCTGAGGATGTAGCGATTATGCACCTGGTTCGCCAGCATTCCTATCTGGCTATCCAGTTGCTTTCCGCTGTTGAATCGAAGATATTGCCCCCCGGTCATGCGCGGAATCGCCGCGGCGGCATTCTTCCGCAGCGCGGCAATCGCCATCCTGACCGGCGCCAGCAGATCGGCGCTGTTGCCGATGGGCGCGGAAAAATCGAACAGGTCCCCCCGCCCTGGGCTAAAAGCCAGGCTATAGACCACCACGTCGCTCTGCCCAATCTTGCGCAGCACTTCCGTCATCGGCGTGCGGCTGCCCTTGTCGCGGGTTTCGCTTAGCAGCACAATGACGCGCTGGTTCTGCTCGGGCTCATCCTGCAACATGTCCACCGCGTACCAGACCGAATCCAGAATGGCCGCCCCATCGTCTCCAGGCTGGATGGAATAGATGCCATGCTCGACAGCGCGCGGATCGCTGGTGAAGTCCTGCAGCATCCTGGGCCGGCTGTCGAATTCCACCACGGCGACGCGATGCTCGGTGGCCCCTGCCAGCGCCTCTACCATGGTCGGCAGGCCCTGATACTTATAGAATTCCCGCACGGCGGAGCGTCCCACCTGCACCAGCACCACAATGGATATGGGTTGCGCGTAGGTTTCCGTGTCCAGACGAATCTTCTGTTCGACGCCGTTATCGGTGACCGCAAAATCCTTCGCCGTCAAATTGAATACGGGCTCTCCGGCTTTGGATTCCACCAGCGTTGGGACCAGCACCAGATTGGTGCGGGCGCGCAGTGTCGGCACCTGCTGCGCACGGGCCGGCCCAAGCGCAATGGCCAGGAAAGACAGGAAAAAACATTGTGCCAGACGAAAAGGAACCGATCGCCGCATGTTTCCTTTCTACACTGGCGCGACCCAATGTGTAGAAACGTCTCGGCGACGAGTTGACCCCGGCGGAAAAGAAAACCACGCAGCCAATTGCGCCGCGTGGCTGTCCCAAACATTGCGTGCTGGATCGGTCTATTTCCCGGCATGTACCAGAGGCATGTTCACCAGGTGTTCGCCGATGAACCAAACCTGCAGCTCGTTCGTCCGCACCACGTCGCTGACCAGCAGATCGTTGGTGCCGTCGTCTCCCTTTTCCGCGGCTTCGCGGGCCAGCGAGCGCGCTGTCACGATGATCTGTTCATGCGCTTCGAGCAGCTCGGCAATCTGGATCGGGACTTCCTGGCGTCCACGCAGCGGCCGCTTTAACCGGGTCAACTCGACCACGTCATGGGCCATCGCGACGCTGACGCCGCCCAGGGTTTGAATGCGTTCGGCGATGGCATCGACCAGCTCGGCCTGCTCGCCATAGTGCTTGTCGAAGAGAAGGTGAAGCTGGTAAAACGTAGGTCCGCTCACCTGCCAATGGCTCTTCTTGTACAGGTCCCGCAGCGTGATGGTGTCGGCCAGCAGCAGGTTCAGCTCGTCCGTAATTTGCTTCCGGACTTCTGCGTTGAGTCCAATCGACAGATGCTGGATGACCGTTCCGAATTTTTGAATTTCTCCGCCGTGTTGATTCGCGTGCGGGGTAATGTGGTCGGTTGAGGATGAATTTTTTGTCGCAGTTGGCATGGTTTTCGCTCTCCTTGTTCGCACTCCGTTAGATGCCGTCGCCCGTCGCCAGATACTGAAAAAGTACGGGACTTTCTCAAGCCGCTTGCCCGCGAACAAAAAACTGTACCCCTTATCGAGCAACCCGGCGCATGCGCCCGCCCTTTTCCAGCAGATAGATTTCATTGCGCCATAACACCTTACGGCTGCAATAGCTGGCTGCCCAGAACAGCAGGCCCAGCAGGTCGCGGACCGGATACAGCAGCACGCTGGCCCATGCGGATTTTTCCATCACGACCTGTCGGCTTACCGCAAAAGCCAGCAGCATCCGCGTGCCAACGCTCCACAGCAGCGAGAACGCGGCCAGCGCGGGCCAATGGGACGGCCGCAGCCCGCAAAGCGCCGCCGCCGTCAGCAGCCCGAAGGGAACGCTGAAGGTCAGCGCCGTGCCCAGGTGGCCCTTGGGCCGCGAGAACCGCGTGCTTTTCATCCAGCGCGCCTGGTGCTGCATGGAGGGCCAGAAGTCCGCATGCAACACGACATGGTCGATCGCGTGCCTCGACAGCACCACGGTGTGCCCCCGCTCCGCCACCCAATTGCCCAGCAGAAAATCGTCGGCGCAGTAGTCTCCCATCGGCAGAAATCCGCCAATCTCGTCGAGGCAAGACCGTCGGATTGCCATGGTTGGCCCCAGCGCGAACTTCATCCCTTCCAGCATGTCGGCGACCAGCACGCCCGCGCTCATTTCGACGGACATGGCGGCCGCTTCAATGCGCGACCACAACCCGCCTTGCGCGGCAACGCCGCGGTACAGGCAAGTCACGACCCCGACCTTCGAATCGGAAAACGGCGCGACCACTTCGCGCACGTAGTTCGCGTCCACCCGCACATCGCTGTCGCTGACGATCAGCAAATCGTACTTTGCAGCTTCCGCCATGCGCTCCAGCGACAGGATCTTGGCATTCGGCACGGTCGGCTCCCCGCTGGAAAGGAACTGGACCGGCACGTTAGGAAATCGCGCCGCGACTCGCCTGGCGGCGATCAGTCCAGCATCGTCCAGTTGGCGCGCGCAAAACAGGATTTCGTAGTCGGGATACTCCTGCTGAAAAAAAGTTGCAAGGTGCGCCTCCAGGTCCGGCTCCTCCCCGTGCAATGGTTTCAACAGGCTGACCGGAGGCTGGAAAATTGTCTCAGAACCACCCTCCCTGCGGCGCACAAACCGGCGGACGGCCAACATCGCCAGTGCCGTGTAGATGGTCGACGTGACCATGCCGAACAGTCCGATCCCCAGAACGAATTCGAGCGGAATTTTCATCAATGGCAGAACAGATGATAGAGGATTGGGCGCAGAATCGGAAAGGATTTGCGCGTCTGCTGTGGATGGTTGTGCCGCCGGAGGCCAGCATCGTCTATACAACCACGCCAGTTCCTTTACGGTCTCTTCTTCGATTCCCGATGAGGCACCTGGACGATCACCGGACGGCGCAGCGGCACTAGGCCCTGTTCCGACGAGTGGCCGCCCGGCTGCACCCGCGTCAGCATCTCCGTGCGCACATAATCGACAAAGCTCTGCATCTGACGGTTCATCTCTTCCATGCGCTCGCGCATCTGCAACACGATTGCGATGCCGGCGATATTCACGCCCAGGTCCCGCGCAAGATTCAGGATGAACTCCAGCCGCTCCAGGTCTTCCTCGGTATATAAGCGCGTGTTGCCTTCGGTGCGCGACGGCTTCAGCAGCCCCTCCCGCTCATACAGCCGCAGCGTTTGCGGATGGATGCCGTACATCTCGGCAACCGACGAAATCATATACGCGCCTTTGGACTTGCGCTTGGTGGCCATGGTCTTCTCTTGTAGCTTACCTCAATTTCATACGACTTCAGCGCATAGCTTGTGCTAAAATGCCGCACCATGTGAGTCTTTACCAACTTATTTGCCGTCTCGTTTTTCGTTGGACTGTGCGCCTGCGCGGCGCTGGCCCAGAAACCGCATGTTCCGTTCCAGCCCGGCGAGTGGAAGATCAATCTCACCATGGTGCTGAACAACGGCAAGCCCATGAACACCGAAATGCAGGTGTGCGCCGCCCAACCGGACGACGCGTGGAACCAGAAACGTCCGGGGCAGAACTGCGATCCAGTCCAGTTCACTTCCGTTCCCGGCGGCGTCCACGTGCAAGTCCATTGCAAAGGCGGCAGCGGGCAGGTGGTGACGGAGATGCATGTCGACATGCTCACCCATTTCTCCAGCGATGGCACATCGTATACGGAAAGCGGGACAAGCACTTCCAGCACCGCCATGCCCGGACGGCCGCCGATGGTGATGAGCATCCAGATGAAGGGCCGGGGCGAACGCATCGGCCCATGCGCCTCCGCCGCCAAGCCGTAACGCCGCGCCAGGCGATCGCGTTGCCGCGGCCCTCGTCTGGATGCGGAGTGGCAACCCTTGCGCCATGCTAGTCTATGATTTGAGGCGAGCGATGAGGTGATTTTCCGTGCTATCCGCCCTACTGCTTCTCTGCGTGCTCACTCTTCCAGCCCAGCAGCCGGTCCCGTATTTCCATCCTGGAGCATGGGAAATCGATTCCGTGACCACCGAGACCGACGGCAGAACGGTTTCCTCCCAGACTGAAATCTGCGCCAAAGAACAAATTGACTTCTGGAAGGTCGCCCAGGCCGGCCTGACCTGCAAAACTCCCAAAAGCCATCTCCAATCCAACGGCCTGGTACGAGTTCGCGTCCGTTGCGAATATAAGGGCGACCGTCTCCATTCTGAAATTTTGTCCGATGTCGTCGAGACGGTTTCCGACCACGGAAACAGCTTCACCCTGGAAGGGACCAGCACAACCAACACGGTGTATCAGGGGGTGCAGCCAAAGCACACCTCCATTCATCTCCACGCGACGGCCCACCGCACCGGCGAATGCCAATAGCAAAGCCAATTACACCCGGCTGAACAATTCTGATCGTGGGTCCTCTGGATTCAGCCGCGCCAACTCGCGCAGAATTTCCTTCGACCGCTCATCCTGCACCTTCGGCACCGCAATCTGCACTTCGACAATCTGGTCGCCACGCTTGCCTTCCACCGATGCGGAGGGGACCCCTTTTTCCCGCAGGCGCAATTTTTGCCCGGTCTGCGTCCCTGGAGGGATTTTCAACTGCGTGCGCCCATCGATGGTCGGCACCTCAATCTTCGCGCCCAGAGCGGCTTCCGCAATTGTCACCGGCACAGTTACATATATATCGTCTACGTTCCGCGTAAACACGGGATTGGTTCCGGCGCGAACAATCAGATATAAATCTCCGGCCGCGCCGCCGTGCGTTCCGGCATTTCCCTTTCCTGCCAGGCGAATGCGCTGGCCATCGCGCGTTCCCGGCTTGATGCGAAATTCCGCCGTCTCCGTCCGTGCAACCGTTCCCTGGCCATGACAGGTCGCGCATGTCTGCTGCGTTTGCCCGGTACCGCCGCAGCGCGGGCACTGGATGTTGAATTTCATCCGGCCGCCCATTTGCGTCACCTGGCCGGTGCCGTCGCATTCCGGGCAGACCGTTTCTCCGCCCTTCGAGGCCGCGCCATGACAGGTGGGGCAGACCGCCTGCCGCGTAATTTGCAACTTCAAGGACCCGCCACGGATCGCCGTCCAAAAATCGACATTTACCTGATATTCCAGGTCGCTGCCGGGTTGCGGGCCGGCTTCTTGCGGGTCTCCGTGGAACATGCCGGAAAAAATATCGCGGAACCCTCCCCACGAAGTGGCCCCTCCGGTGCCGCCGCGCGACCCTGAAGCCGAGCGTTGTGCGCCGCCGGCAAAATCGGAAAAATCGAAGCCTTCAAATCCCACCGGGCCGCCTCCGCGCGGCTGCCCTCTTCCTGCACCGCCGCGGAACCCGTAACCGCCCTGCGCCGCCGCTTCCGCCGCCGCCGGATCGATGTTGTCGGAGTAAAACCCAAGCTGGTCGTAGATCTTCCGCTTCTTCGGGTCGCTCAAGATGTCGTTGGCCTCCGACATCTCCTTGAACTTCTCCTCGGCCTTCTTGTCTCCCGGGTTGACGTCAGGATGATATTTGCGCGCAAGCTTGCGAAACGCCTTGCGGATCTCCTCCGCTGACGCCGTCTTCTTCACTCCGAGAATACCGTAATAATCTTTGGTCTGTGTCGCCATAGCTGTTCTTTATGCGGTCATTGCCTGCCTCAGGCCGCCAGTCTTCCGGTCCCGTGGAGCTGGCGTCACCACTTTCCGTATCTCAGCTTCAACCGTGTCCCTTGCCGATTCCAGGTCATACTGCGATTGCAGATTCATCCAGAACTCTGGCGTCATTCTGAAGTATCGCCCGAGTCTCAAAGCCGTA
>JAJYVR010000271.1 GCA_021791935.1 Acidobacteriota bacterium | reverse complement strand
GGAACGTCTTGGCGATTACGCCAAGACTGATGTAGTCCGTGATCCGGGCCCCCGGGGGAAGTTCCGCAACCGTTCGCGCCACCTGTAGTCTCCTGTCTTGTCTCCTAAACAGAATGCCACATATTTTACTAAGTGAACAGTATTACTATTTGCCCGCTTCCCCCACCAGAAGTTTTGTAAAGCCGCCTGCAAAGAAGAGTTTCATCGCTCCGACCCTGCCGATAAAGAGAGACGGCGCGAATACGCTCGTAATCTGTACCACCTACACAGATCAGGGAAGGTGAAGTAAGGAGCAGAAAATGTCTATTTTCAAGCGCGGCAACGTCTACTGGTATCACTTCCTTTTCAATGGCGCGCACATTCAGGCCAGCACGAAACAGGGCAATCCCCGCACCGCTCGGCAGATCGAAGCGGCCCACAGGACGGCGCTTGCCAAGGGTGAAGTGGGCATAACGAAGCGGACGCCGGTTCCCACACTGGCGGAATTTATCGAGAACCGCTTCACGCCCTGGGCACTGGCAACCTTTGAGCAGGCGTCGCCGAAAACTTGGACGGGCTGGTATCGAACGCAGCTTGGTAACATCTCCGCCTATCCCGCGTTGGTGAATCGCAAGCTCGACACCATCACCAGCGAACATGCCGCCGATTATGCGGCGCACCTGCAAGCGAAGGGATGGCAACCCAGCTCCGTAAACAGCTCCCTTCGCGTTCTCCGCCGCGTCCTCCGGTTGGCAGTCGAATGGGGTATCGCTCCCACAGCGCCAAAGATCAAACTGTTGCGCGGCGAGCATCACCGCGAGCGCGTGGTTACACCGGATGAGGAATCGCGCTACCTGGCGGCGGGCGATCAGATGGCAGATATTGCGACCGTGCTCATTGATACGGGAATGCGCCCGGAAGAAAATTCGCGGCTGCGCTGGGAATCCGTCAGTTGGACGAACGGGCATTGCGGTACGCTACAGGTGACGCACGGCAAGACGGCGGCGGCGCGGCGAATGCTCCCCATGAGTCCCCGCGTGCGGCGATTGTTGGAACGGCGCTGGGAAGCGGCGAAGAATCCGGCAGACGGCTGGGTATGGGCCGCTGCAACCGCGAGCGGACAACGTAGAGCCATCCACCACGAAGAAACGGCACCAGCGGGCACTACGGCTCAGTGGCGTGCGTCCCTTCGTGCTCTACTCGCTTCGTCATACGTTTCTCACTCGCCTGGGTGAAGCGGGATGCGATGCCTGGACACTGGCGCGAATCGCGGTTCATTCTTCCATTGTCAACTCCGCGCGCTACGTCCATCCCAGCGAAGATGCCGTAATGAATGTTTTCTCCCGGATGCTCCCGCCAAGGGAACTCCCCGCAAGCGTGCCCGACACGCTGCAATAAACGGCGGAAACGACAGCGACCCGCTACAATATCCGCTACAGTGCTTTTCTCTGGGGTTGCGCGAATGCGCTAAGTTACCGATTCAATGGTCGGGGCGGAGGGATTCGAACCCCCGACCCTCTGCTCCCAAAGCAGATGCGCTACCAGACTGCGCTACGCCCCGACTCCTGTTGATTGTATCGCACGCCTTCCCAGCTCCCGCGCTCCGCGCCCTGCGAAAACCTAGCTCCCTGCGCGCGCGCGCAACAGCACCACCAGCACCCATGCCAGCACGATCAGCGGCAACGCAAACACAGCAAGAATTGCGGCCGCCAGCGTCGCCAGAAATGCCCAGTCCTTCCAGGTGTGGACGCGCGGCTGCTCCACATGGCGGGTGAGAAGCTTGAAGTTCCGCCGGTTGGCCTTCCACGCGACATCGAACGCGTCTCCCAGCAGCGGAACCGAACCCACCAGCACTTCAATACCAACGTTGACCGACATCCGTATCAACGTGACGTAGGGGACGCCGCGAAACCACGCCGCCACCAGCAGGATGCAGGAGGCCAGGCCTCCCAGCACATCGCCAATGCCGGGCACCAGGCCAACGATGGCATCCAGACCGAAGCGAATCGAAGTTCCGGGAATACGCAGCCAGTCGTCCAGAAGATGCGATAGCATGTCGAGATTTTCATCGTTGAAAACGCGGCCGCTCCGACCGCCGCGCGGCGGCAAAATCTGCGGAGGATGGCGCGGATCGATGCGTGACGGCAATGGGCGACTCCCATCCACAGCATCGGGAACAGGCGCTGCGAATGCTACAATTCTATTTGTTCATGGCGGCTATAGTTCAGTGGCAGAACGCCGGTCTGTGGCACCGGATGTCGTGGGTTCGACCCCCACTAGCCGCCCCAAAGGAACGCCAAAGAATCACAATTCTTACCCAGATCGTATTCTTTCCCGCAGCCGCCGTTTCCTTATGATGCGTTCCGCGAACGACGCGCAATTTCTCAATCTTCCTTCTGACCGAACAATCGAGCGCGCAAACGCTCCGGCATGGCTGACAGAATTTCGCCCCCGCCGCGGAGTGCGCAACGGAGATTTGCAAACTTTGTTCGCAAATTTCCTGCCGCGCCGAGTACACCTTCCCGCGCCAGAAGACACCCTCGTCGAGGTCGATCCAGCGACGCGGAGCCGTGTGCTCTGCCACTGCAACTGGCAACCGGAGCCGGTTCGCGGCGCCTGCATGACGCTGCTGCTGCTGCATGGGCTGGAAGGCTCCTCGCAATCGCAGTACATGCTGGGAAACGCCGACAAAGCATGGCGCGCCGGATGGAACGTCATCCGTATGAACATGCGCAACTGCGGAGGTACGGAAATGCTGGCGCCGACGCTCTACCATTCCGGACTCTCCGGAGATGTGCGGGCCGTCGCGGAGTTCTTCGCGGGACGTTTCAACCTGGAGCAAATGGCGTGGGTTGGCTACTCGATGGGAGGCAACATGGTGTTGAAGGCCGCAGGCGAGTACGGCGCGACACCGCCGAAATGGCTGCGCGCGGTCATCGGGGTCTCGCCCGTTGTGGACATGCAGCCCTCCGCCGATGCACTGCACGATCCTCGCAATCGACTTTACGAATGGAATTTTCTGCGCAATATGCTCGCGCGGTATCGCCGCAAGGCAGAGTTGTTTCCGGATCGCTTTTCGCTTGCGAATTGCAGGCGGATCCGCAGTATCCGCACCTACGACGAATACATCGTCGCGCCCAACTGCGGTTTTCTCGGGGCGGACGACTACTACGACCGCGCAGCCGCGGCGCGTGTCGTCGATCGGATCGCCGTGCCTGCGCTGATTCTCCACGCCATAGACGATCCATTTATTCGCATCTTGCCGGAGACGCGCGCAAAGATTTCCGCCAACCCGAATATCGCGTTCGTCGAGACAACGCACGGCGGTCACTGCGGATTTCTCTCGCGCGCCACCGAACACGACGACGGTTATTGGGCCGAATCCACGTTGCACCGCTTTGTCCTCTCCGCCGTCGCATTCGCAACGGAAAGGGACTAGGATGCAATCCGATTGGACGGTCGCCTGTGCCGCCGATGATCCGGAGGTTGTTGTCCCGTGGGCCGGGAAAGATCCATCGCTGCGATATTTCGATCTGTTACGAACACCGGAGGCCATCCAGCAGATTCACGAAGCCACCGAGCATCGCTGCGTTGCTGCCGCGCTGCGGCGCTGGAACCAGCCGGACACATTCCTATTCACCGCCAAGTGCGATGTCTGGAGTTATCCGGCAAAGCTGTTCG
>JAJYVR010000028.1 GCA_021791935.1 Acidobacteriota bacterium | reverse complement strand
AGCAAAAGCAGGTCCCTCCACTTTGGCAACTCGCAGAGCGAGTTGCCGCCGGTCGGGATGACAATTTCTTCCTACCCCCACTCAAGCCAAAAGAAGGCTTGAATGGGGCACCCGAAACACTATGGACACCCGGATTTTGAACGGAGTCATTCTGGATCACGCGTCGACGGGTGAAGAACCCGGAGAATACCAGCCTCGAAGGCAGAGGTAGCACCCTCCGGATTCTTCGCAGCGCTCAGAATGACGAACTTTATTTTTTTTGAGTATCGGAGCACGGCGTGGAATTTTTTCATGAAGTCAATATCGACTGGCTGGGAAAGAAGTGGTATTTCCTGGGTTTTTCCTTGATTTTCAGCATCGCGGGCCTGCTGTCGCTGTTCTTTTGGCATGGGCTGCCGCTGGGCGTGGACTTCAAGGGCGGGACGCTGATCTATCTGAAGTTCGAGCAGACGCCGGACCTGGGGAGGATTCGCAGCGCCGCCGACCGCGTGGGCCTGCATGACGTGAGCATTGTGCGGTTTGGGCACTCGGAGGACCATGAAGTCATTCTTTCTCTTCCCGAACGCGACACGAAAGAAACTTCGCTGGACGCCGGGCGGGTCGCGATCTTGCATACCTTGCAGCGGAACTATGCATCCAACGGAGCGGCGAACGCAAGCAAGCTCGATCTGGACAATGCCACTCGCGAATCGCTGACGGACTTCCTGACCCAGGCAGATCCGTTGCATCTGGCGAATTCGGCGGTGGAAGAAGTGCAATACTCCCAGATTGCGGACAAAATTTTGAACTTTCGCGACAAGGTGAAGAACGGCCTGATTGGGTCCTTTGCAGAGCTGAACGGGCTGGTGCAGCCGGCAGTGGTATCGGCGCTGCAGCAGGGCGCGTATTTGTCCGGCTTCACGGTGCGCAACACGGAGATTGTGGGGCCGCAGGTGGGCGCGCAACTGCGTCAGAAGGCGCTGTTGGCGACGCTGTATTCGCTGGCGGGCATGCTGGTGTATCTGTGGTTCCGGTTTGAGTTGATCTACGGCGTGGCGGCTGTCGTTGCCGTCTTCCACGACACGCTGATTACGGTGGGCGCGTTCAGCCTGGCGAATCGCGAGATGACGTTGACGGTGGTGGCGGCGATCCTGACGCTGATCGGCTATTCGATGAACGACACCATCGTCGTGTTCGACCGTATCCGCGAGAACCTCAAGCTGATTCGACGCGGCACGCTTTCCGAGATCGTGAACAAGAGCATCAATCAGACGTTGAGCCGGACGGTGTTGACCTCTGGCCTGACATTTTTGACCGTGATGAGCTTGTTCCTGTTCGGGGGAGAGGTGTTGAACGGGTTCTCGTTCGCGCTGGTGATTGGCATTTTGATCGGCACCTATTCGTCGATTGCGGTGGCGGCGCCGATGCTGGTGGCGTATCAGGACTGGCGGGGAAGGCGCGGCAAAGCCGCGGCGCTGCCGGCTGGAAAACGGGCCAAAGTGTAATGGCAAGAACGTTTTAAGGCGAGCCGCGAATTACTGTAAGGCGGGCAGAAACGCAGGTTCCCGACTGCGTCCTTGCTTCGCAAGGACTTGGATCGGGTTGACAATTCTTGTGTGGCTTGCAGCAACGAAGTTGGAATTCAGATGCCGGCGAAAAATTTCAGGGTCCCAGAAAATTCCGGGAACTTTCTATCCAGCGTCCGGTGTCTAAGGTAAAGACGAGCTTTTGGGCAAGAGTACGCGAGGGGGTCCGCCATGTTCGAAGACAGCACATTTGAGTCAGCTAAAAGGCTGAAAACAAAAAGCAAATATTGGATGATCGCGACGGGGATTTTAAACGTAAGCGTGGTCGCGATTCTGATTCTGATTCCGCTGATTTATCCGGAAGCGCTGCCGAACCAGGCGCTGGCGACCTTACTGGTGGCGCCTCCGCCTCCACCGCCTCCGCCCCCGCCGCCGCCACCGCAGGTGAAAGTGGTTCAAGTGCATGTGGAGTCGATGGCGGACCAACTGACAGCGCCGACCAAGATTCCAAAGACCATCAAGATGGTGAAGGACGATGCTCCCCCGCCGCAAGGTATTACGGGCGGTGTCATGGGCGGTTTCGGCAGCGGCTCAGGCGGCGTCATCGGCGGCATTCTGGGCAGTATGGGGAATGGCCCGGTGGTGAAGGTGGCTGCGCCGAAGAAGATCACGGTCTCGTCCGGCGTTGAGGCCAGCAGGCTGATTGACCAGGTCATGCCCACCTATCCGCCGATCGCCAAAGCGGCGCGCATTCAGGGAACGGTGGTACTGGCTGCAACGATTGGAAAAAATGGGTCCATTCAGGACTTGAAGGTGGTCAGTGGTCCGGCCATGCTGCAGCAGGCGGCGCTGGACGCGGTGCGGCGCTGGCGGTATCGTCCGACCGTGCTGGATGGGGTACCTGTCGACGTCGACACGACAATCAGTGTTGTTTTCACTTTGAATGAATGATAATTTCGCATTCACCCGCTCTAACATCTAATAACATTTGTAAGCCCGGTTTCAACCAAAGCAAGCTTATCCTTAAGGAGGATAAATTCCTGTGATTCTCGCACACGTATCGCAATTCGTTCCGCACACGGCTTCTCTGGCCGCGTTCTTCCAAGATCAGCAGCAGGTCGGCTTCAGTGTTGTGGACATGTGGCACAACATGGGCTGGCTGCCCAAGGGGGTGGTGTTCCTTCTGTTGATCATGTCGGTGTGGTCGTTGGCTGTGATGATCGACCGCGCCTTGTATTTCTCGGCTGCCCGCAAGCAGAGCCGGGAATTCGCCCCGAAAGTTGCCGGCGCGCTGAAGGAAGGCCGCCTGGATGAAGCGATCAAGGTCGCCGACCGCAGCAAGAAATCTCACCTGGCCGAAGTGGTGACCGCCGGGCTGCAGGAGTTCCGCAATTACGGCAGCGGCGGCACCGTCAGCGAAGACCAGGTGGAAGCCAGCCAGCGCGCCCTGGAACGGTCGGAAGCGATTGTCCATGCCAAGCTGAAGCGCGGCCTGGGCGGATTGGCGACGATCGGTTCGACCGCGCCGTTCATTGGCCTGTTCGGAACGGTGATCGGTATTCTCGACGCGTTCCAGGCGATCGCGACGCAGAAGACATCCGGCATCGGCGCAGTGGCCGGCGGTATTTCCGAGGCGCTGGTGACCACGGCCTTCGGTCTGTTTGTCGCCATCCCGGCCGTGATGGCCTTCAACTACTTCACCAACCGGGTGGAAGCCTTCGACGTTGAAATGGACAACTCCTCCAGCGAACTGGTGGATTACTTCCTGAAGCAAGGCGCACGCCGCTAACTGGAAGCCTGGAAGTTCAGGAAACGGTTTCACACAGGAATGACGGATGCGGCCGGCGAAGCGTGAGAACTTCGCCGGCCGACCGGGCCGGACCTGAAAACGTTTTGGGCCATGTTCCATGCCCGTTGCGCGGCGTTGGGTTCGAGACCACTGGGAGTATTGTTATGGGAATCGCAAAAAGAGACGAAGGCAAAAAAGTCAATTCCGACATCAACGTGACCCCGATGGTGGACGTGATGCTGGTGTTGCTCATCATTTTCATGGTGGTCACGCCGATGTTGAACAACAAAGTGAACGTCGACCTGGCCAGGACGATGAGCGCGGTGCCGATGCCGGACGCCGACCACGAAGACGTGGTGAAGGTGTCGATTGTGCGCGATGGCCGAGTGTATTTGGGGGCCAACCAGATTACGCTGGCCGACCTGGGGCCGAAGGCGCAGGTCATGCTGGAAAACAAGCCCAACAAGACCGTGTATATCCGGGCGGATGCGCGCGCGAGGTACGGCGTCGTGATGGATGCGATCGACAACCTTCGCACCGCCGGAGTCGATGAAGTGGGCTTCCTGACGGAGCCGGAGCAGAATTCGACGCCGCCACCCAATGAAAAGAACCCGCAAAACCCATCCGGCACCTAGGATGGAGGCGCGCCGCGGGAACGGTCCCCGGCCACACCCCTGGCAACGCAGCAAACGCAACATTGGACGAACCAAAGCGCGGGCGGCCGCAAACACCACGCCGCATTTACTTGAAGCGAGGACAATCTTATGGCAATGACAGGTGGAAACGTCGGCGGTCTCTCATCGACTCCGAACGTCACTCCTCTAATCGACGTGCTGCTGGTATTGCTGATCATTTTCATGGTGATCACGCCGACCACGCCGCACGGCTTGGACGCGCTGGTACCGCAGCCGCCCAAGAACCCGCAGCACCAGAACGACAGCGACCGCACGATCGTGGTGCAGGTACTGGGATCTCCGGGAGGCAAACCCGCGTACAAGATCAATGAGACCGATGTTGCGCATTCACAGCTATTGCCTCAACTGGAGGCGATCTATGCCACGCGGGCGACCAAGGTGATGTTCATCAAAGGCGACCCGAATCTGGATTGGGCGGCGATTGCGGACGTGGTCGATATCGGCAACCAGGCCAACGTGGACCATATTGGCGTGATCACTCCAAAGATTGCAGCCGGGCAGTAGCGGCGGCATCCTCAGCCCTATTTTGGCCGCAATGGAGGGCAGGAATAGGCGGGTCCGAGAACTTTCTCAATTGCGCAAAACAGAGTAAGATCACACAGGAAGGAAAGTCATGTTCCGCAAGGGCTTTCCCTGCCGTACCAGCCTGGGTGGGCGCCGACTGATTGCAAGGAGAGGTCAAGCCGAATGAATCGCATTGTACGTCTTCCGGTCATGGCAGCACTGCTATGCACTGCGTTATTTTTTATCGTTGGATGTAACAGGCTGAAGGCCCGCGACCAACTGAACAAGGGCGTGAACGCGTTCAAAACGGCCCGCTACGAAGAGGCCATCGACCACTTTCAGCAGGCGGTGGCGCTGGATCCGACCTTGCCGATGGCGCGCCTGTATCTGGCCACGGCGTATTCCCAGCAAGTGGTCCCCAACCTTCAAACTCCCGACAACTTGAAAGATGCGCAACTCGCCATTCAGAACTTTCAAATGGTCCTGGAGAAAGACCCGCGGAATGTGAGCGCGCTGAAGGGAATTGCCGCGCTGTACCTGAACATTCAGAACTTCGATCAAGCCAAGGCGTATCAGAACAAGGTGATCGCCGTGGACCCAAACGATGCGGCGGCGTACTATACCATCGGCGTGATCGACTGGACCCTGGCCTACAAGAACGCGTTGCCGGTGCGCCAGTCTCTTGGGCTGCACGATAACGGCGATCCCATCAAAGACAAGAAGGCATGCGAGGCGCTGGCGGAAAAGAACACGCCGCTGATCCAGGAAGGGTTGGACGAGCTGACCAAGGCGACCCAACTGAAGGAAAATTACGACGACGCAATGGCCTATATCAACCTGCTGTATCGCCGCAAGGCGGACATCGAATGCGGAAACGACGATGCTCGCAAGGCGGACATTGCGACGGCCGATGAGTGGGTGCAGAAAGCCATGGCAGCGCGCAAGGCCAATGAGATCAAGGCCAACCAGAACACTGCCAAGGGCATTGTCCTGGGAAAATAGGTCTGCGAAACCAGCAGGATGGAATTCAACCGCCAAGGCCCCCGAAACCATCGGGGGCCTTGGCGGTTTTGGACGCGACAGCACGGCGATCCATGTCTCCATGTCCACATCCGCCCATCGCGCAATCAATATTCTGCACGATCCAACGGACGTTCACCTCCGATTTTTCGTGTAGCGTTTACAGAAAATCTAGCCAAAGGTATTTGAAATTCTGAAAGCTCGACGGCGGAACTGGTGACCGGAAGAAAGTCCCGACGTGCTCATGCTCGACCTGTTGATGTATTCATGCAATCAGTTGAAACAAAAACGTTTACCTGGCGATGCTCCGCAGGATGCTCGTTTGCCTCTTCCACTTTGAATCCTGATAGATTCTGCTGAGTGGCCGATTGTTGAACTATTCTTGTTTATTTACAAATGAAGATCGAAGAATCTACGTTTGAGGCCTCGTTTGGGCTGGGGTTGGCCACCGAAACGGACGCCGTGCCCGCTTTGGCAATGTTCTCCGCGGGCACGGTCGCCGACAATTGCGAACGTGAGACAAAGGCGGTGGTGAGCGGTGCGCCGTTCCAGTCGACCGTGGCGCCGGAGACGAAGCCTGTGCCGCGAACGGCCAGAGTAAATCCCGGTCCGCCTGGCACGACCGCTCCTGGGACGAGCGGCGCATTGACGAATGGCACAGGATTCTGTGCGACCGCTAAACTGAAACCACTCAGCAAATAAACAAGTACCATCGCAAGCATCAGTTTGCGAATCGCGCGGGTCGTGGTCGCGCACAGTCCTTGCCAGATGGCCTGAAAGTCCATGCGACATGCTATATCGAAATCTCACGTCGCGCCAGCAAATGCGAGAGCAGCGACAGATTCGCTGGAAGTACGTCCAGCAACCATAGGTTCAAAGCAAGAATGCGCTGGACTAATCTTAGGTTTTCTATTTACTCTGGTTCGAGTATGCTCCATCTACTTCTTGTCTGGTTGCTCAGTTCCATTGCGTTGCTTATCTGCGCGTACGTCGTGCCAGGCTTTGAACTCGCCGGGTTCGGCAGTGCGCTGATCGCGTCCCTGGTGGTTGGCTTCCTGAACGCGACTGTGGGATTTCTTCTGAAACTGCTGACCTTCCCACTCAGCATCCTCACCCTGGGGCTCTTCTTCCTGGTCATCAATGCGATCATCCTGCTGCTGGCCAGCGTTTTCGTTCCCGGGTTTCACATTCGCGGCTTCGTGCCAGCATTTCTGGGCGCCATCGTGCTGATGCTGGTCCGCCTGCTCTTCCGCCTCGCGATGCACGCGTAACGGTCAATGCATCGAAACCGAAAAGGCTCCCACGCGGGAGCCTTTTCGGTTTGGAAAACATACACTCTATGGAATCTTAGTCGCTTCAACTTCAATCTGCACACTGGCGGTAGGGCGACACCGCAGGCTTGAAAGACCTTGCCCGTCGCGCCCGGCGTATGGCCGCGAAGCAGATCGACGTGGAATCGAAGAAGACCATCTCCAAATCCGAGAACAGATCGCGCCGCCGCTGAAACAATGCTTCCTCGATACGGTCCTTGTTGGTGCGGGGAGTAAAGGGCGTGGCCCCGTCCTGCGGCTTACAGGCACTCACCACACTCAAACTGTAGAAGATGATTGGCGCTACAATTTTTATTCCGAAGAATCTTCTAGAGGTTTTTCTGCATCGGAGGAGGAGGAATGGTGGACGAAGACCAGAACGTCGCTGAGAAAAAGAGCACCCACCGCCGACGAAATGCCCTTCTCGCGATTCTGGCGTTTGTTGCCGGACTTATCGTCGCCGGCCTGATAGCGGCCCAATATGCGATGCATCATGCTGGGCCGATGCTGCGGGCGCGCGTCATCAGGACTCTGTCGCAGAGATTCAACAGCCAGGCGCAGCTTGGAGAATTCAATGTTTCCGTTGCGCATGGACTGGATGTAGAAGGTAAGAACCTGAGTCTCCGCTCGAACCTCAATCCTGGCTTGCCGCCGCAAATCCAGGTACGCGAGTTCACCTTTCACACAGGGTTGCTGGATGTATTTCGTTTGCCGTTGCATATCGGTCTTGTCCAGATCCACGGACTGGCGCTGACGATTCCACCCAAGGGACAGCGTTCGTCGATGCAAAAATCGAAGAAGAGTCGTCGCAAGATTTCGTTTCTCATCGACACGATCGTTTGCAACGACGCGACGTTGACGATTATGACCGACAGGCCCAACAAGGTCCCGTTGCAATTTGACATTCATGCTTTGAGGCTGACGCGGGTGGACAGCGGGCATCCAATGCATTTTGTGGCGCAACTGATCAATCCCAAACCGGTAGGGGCCATTGCATCGAGTGGAAACTTTGGCCCGTGGAATGCGGACCAGCCCGCCGAGACTCCGGTGAACGGCACCTATTCGTTTACCCATGCCGACTTGAGTACGACCCGCGGGATTGCCGGAATGCTGTCTTCCACTGGCAAGTATTCCGGGAAGCTGGACACGATCACAGTGGATGGCATCACGGACACGCCCGACTTCAGCGTCGATGTGAGCGGGCACAAAGTCGATTTGACCACGCAGTTTCATGCCATTGTGAATGGGACCAATGGCAACACGTACCTGCAGCCGGTGAAGGCGCAGTTTCTGCACACCCATATCACGGCGACGGGGGACGTGGTGCGAGACCTGAAGCAAAACGGGCATGACATTGATCTGAAAGTGACCATCGACAAAGGTCGCGTCGAGGACCTTCTTTGGCTGGGAGTGAAGACCGATCCGCCGGTGATGGCGGGCAACGTGCAGCTAAGAACAAAGTTCTACCTGCCGCCAGGGAGACAACCTGTGAACCGGAAGCTTCGCCTGCAAGGGACCTTCGGGGTCGAGAACGTATTGTTCAGCAACGCCGCAATTCAAAAAAAGGTGGATCAACTGAGCCTGCGCAGCCGCAGCAGGGCTGCGGAAGCGAAGGACATGGACAGCGAAACCGGCGTGCAACTCCCTGGGCAACAGGACGTGCGAGCGAACATGCACGGGGTTTTTGAGTTGGGGGATGGAAAACTGGAACTGCCGCAGTTGGTTTGCACCGTGCCCGGCGTGGAGATTCGATTGGCTGGAGTCTATGCGTTGGACGGCAGAGAATTCGACTTCGCGGGCCGCGCGCGGATGCAGGCCCCCGTCTCCGGCATCGTGGGCGGTTGGAAAGGGAAGTTGCTGAAGCCCCTTGATTCGTTTTTTTCCAAGAACGGCGCGGGCACCGAGATTCCCATCAGGATCACGGGAACAAGTTCCAATCCGCATTTTCGATTGAATTACTAGAGCGACCGTTCGCGATCGAGCGCGGTCAAGACTTCCTCCGGCTCCGGGCGCACACGGAAATCGGCGTGTGCCTGGGCGAACGCAATGCTTCCATCGGGCCGCAGAAGATAGGTGGCAGGCAGCAAAAGTCGCCATGATGGGTCGTCATTGATAAATGGAATATTTACCAAGATGCTGCGATAGTGTTTCTGGTGATAAAGCGGAACGGAATAGGCAATGCGGAAGCGTTCCGCGACCGCCAGCCCGGGGTCGCTCAATACGGGAAACGGGAGCGAGTGTTGCTGCAGCAATAGACTGTTTTGATGGACCGTCTGCGGGGAGATGGCCACCAGTAACGCTCCGCGCTTGCGCAGTTCCGGATACAGAGCGCGCCAGGCTGCCAGTTCCGTCAGACAGTACGGGCACCAGCGCCCGCGAAAGAAGTTGACGACCAGAGGCCCCAGGGCCAGCAGGTCGGCGGAATGCACCATGCGGCCGTTGGCATCGGGAAGAGAAAATTTCGGTGCGAGACTGCCGACGGGAAGAATCTGCTGCTCAATGCCGCTCAAAAACAATTCGGCGACCGCATTTTCGCTCGGCTGCAGCCGCTCCGGCTGGACCAGGCGACGGGTCTGCTCGCTGATTTGGTCGAGTTGGTCCTGGAGCGGAGGCATTACATGAAGCTCTTTCGGCGTTTGAATGCTCTGATATCCGCTGCCGACAGTTCAAACCATTCGCCGCTTGCTTTATTGGCCGCTGCAACCTTTTTTGCTTCAAACCGATCATGCCAATACTTTTCAATCCCGAACGGGTCGTCTGTTGAAATGAGATGAATCAATTCTGCGCCATAGGCCGATTGATTGGCTATCTCCGCTGCACGTCTATAAGGAGCTTGCGTGCACCCGATCTTGTAAGCATTGCGCGAGCGAATTAGGTAAACATAACCGCTGTCGCTGCCTTCGTCGTCGAGTTCTGCTACATCCGCTTGTTTATGTTTTGGCCGGGGAGAAATTAGCGCCAAAAGCTCTGTCACATCTGTAAAATCTTTTCTCCCCTTGCAGTATTCCAATAGAGCGGAGATGTTCTCGCCTTTCGTTCTACGCCTTTCAATGGTTCTCACATCTGGAAATGCTGGATTCTTGATTTTCTCCAAACGCATTTCGCCTCTAGTTGGGAAATGCCTTAGTTTCCTTGTAAGCGATGCGAGATATTCAAGAATGTCGTCTTCTTCGAGTGAAGAAGTAAATTTGTTTGGGGAGAAACCTGCTTCGCGCACGGCATCTCCCCAAGTCGCCCAGAACCTACCCCAGTCATACGCCTTGATTCCTGTCTCGCTGAGAAAATTTCGCACGCCGATTGGTGTGCCGCCGTTTGCCTCCGTAAGTCGAATGATCTCTCCGAGGATATGCTCTCTTGTCATCGGTTCCTCAATCAGCGGCCGGCGCGCATGTTGGTGAGCGATCCCATCAGGCGCCGTTGCACGGCGCCGCCCTTGCCCATCGACTTGAACATTTTGCGCATCTGGATGTACTGGCGCAGCATCTGATTCACTTCCTGCACGCTGGTGCCGGAGCCGCGCGCGATGCGCTTGCGACGGCTGCCGGAGATGAGTTCATGATTTTTTCTCTCAGCAGCGGTCATGGAGTTGATGATGGCCTCAATGCGGGTGAATTGTTTTTCATCGACATTGCCGGCAGCCTGCTGCATTCCTTGAAAGGGGCCGACCGAGGGCAGCATCTTGATGATGCTTTGCAGCGAGCCCATTTTCTTGATTTGCCGAAGCTGCTCGCGAAAGTCATCGAGAGAGAAGCCATCGCCCATCAACGCCTTTTTCGCCAACTCCTCCGACTTCTTTCGGTCGAGATGTTCCTCCGCCTTCTCGATCAGCGTCATGATGTCGCCCATGCCGAGGATGCGGCTTACGATGCGGTCCGGATGAAATGGCTCAAACGCGTCCGGCTTTTCGCCCATGCCGATGAACTTGATGGGCTGGCCGGTGACATGGCGAATGGAAAGCGCCGCGCCGCCGCGCGCGTCGCCATCCATCTTGGTCAGTACCGTTCCGGTGAGCGCGAGGCGATCGTGAAATTCTTTTGCCGAGCGCACGGCATCCTGCCCGGTCATGGCATCGGCGACGAAGAGAATCTCCTGCGGATTCAGCAGCGATTTCAGGCGCTGCATCTCGGTCATCAGGCCTTCATCAATGTGCAGGCGGCCCGCAGTGTCGACAATCATCACATCGCAGCCGGAGACGATGGCTTCACGGCGAGCTTCCTTGGCCAGCCGCTCGACCAGCGCCGGACCCGCGGCCTCCCCCTTCAGATCGCCCTCGTATAGATTGGCGCCGATGGCTTTGGCAACCACTTGAAGCTGCTCTCGCGCTGCGGGGCGATAGACGTCGACGGAAACCAGCAACGGGCGATGGCCGCCTTTTTTCAACCATGCGGCCAGCTTGCCGGAGGTCGTCGTCTTACCGGAGCCTTGCAGGCCCGCCATGAGGATGACAGTTGGCGGTTGCGATGCAAACTTGAAGCGGGCCGTATCCGTGCCCAGCATGGCGACCAGTTCATCGCGCACGATCTTGATCACTTGTTCCGTGGGAGAAAGCGCGGTCAGCACCTCCTGGCCCACGGCCTTGGCGCGGATGTGCTCGATGAGGTCCTTGACGACGTTCAGGTTGACGTCGGCCTCAAGCAGCGCGATCCGGATCTCTTTGAGCGCCTCGCCGATATTTTCCTCGGTGACGGTGCCCTGGCCGCGCAGGTTTTTGAAGGTGCGCTGAAGTTTTTCCGACAGGTTTTCAAACATAGGTCAAACCCTAGTGTACCAAGGGGAGCAGGTCACACTTGAGTGGAGGGAGGGTGAATTGTCGTGCCTGGCCGAGTCGACGCGCGCCTTCGGGTTTGCAGGGACGTTGTGTACGCGGCGAAGTCAGGAGGTGGCTTCGATCGGCGCCGTTCGGTCTCCTTTCACGCTGACGCAGGGCTGTTTCTCAGCGCACATATTGAGTCGCTCAAAAATCAAGTTCACCAACTTCTCGGGATGGATAGGTTTCAGAATGACTTCAAAATCACACCAGGCTTTGCCCGCCTTGGCCAGCAAGCCCGTGGTCGCGGCCTGCCCGGAGAACAGCAGGATGCTGCAGTCGGGAACGTCTTTTTGGATTGCGATGGCCAGGTCGATGCCGCTCATGCCGGGCATGACGACGTCAGCCAGCAGCAGGTCGGGAGGAATGAGGCGCGCAATTTCAAGCGCGCCGGGCCCATCATAGGCGGGCATCGCGGCAATTCCATGTTGCGACAAAATTGTGGCGAGCGTGTCGGCGATCACAACCTCATCATCGACGACCAGGACCACAGGATTGCGGGGGCCAATCTGGGCTGCGATGCCCTTCGCAAATACGTCAGCCAGCGGGACCGCGTCAAAATTCGCAGCGTAACTCACAATATCCCCCAGAAAAATAACCGTAGAAAATAACCATAGCAGGGTCCCAGTGAATTTTCTTTAAATGGTTTGGAAAGTTGCATTTAGCTTACGGTTAATTTTCGCGCGTTTTTGCGTGACGATTGTGTTACCTTGCTGTCAGGTTTGCGCCACGTTATCGTGTCGCAAATATCTACATTCGATATTCGTTCATTCGATCGCAAGCCAAGGGGGAGGCTTCCAGTGAAATTCGATTCCATGCCTCAGGTGGACGTTCCCAAAGGCCGTGACGGGAAACACAAGCAAATTGTGGAGTTGCTGCTGCGTGACATTGGCCAACTGAAAAAAAATTCCGCCTTGAAGGTCCCATTGGCTGCGCTGCCGGACACCAAGGAGAATGTGCGGGCCGCGTTGAGCCGGGCAACCCGGCAGAGAGGGATCGACATCGCGACCTCCAGCGACGCCGAATTCCTGTATGTCTGGAAACCCGAGCAGCCAACGAGCGCGCGCGACTGATCTTTCGATTTCAGATCAAGGACGGAGGCGGGGGGAAGCCTCGTCCGAGGCAATTTCGCCATCGCGAATGTGGACGATGCGATGCGCGTAGCCCGCAATGTCAGGTTCGTGCGTGACCACGATGATGGTATTGCCTTCGGCATACAACTGGTCCATCAGC
Source organism: Acidobacteriota bacterium (assembly GCA_021791935.1). Taxonomy (GTDB): domain Bacteria; phylum Acidobacteriota; class Terriglobia; order Terriglobales; family Acidobacteriaceae; genus JAKAAZ01. Next base: position 7,488 of record JAJYVR010000028.1, on the reverse strand, counting down.
GCCATGATTTCCGCGCCGGTCCTTGAGTCGAGATTCCCGGTGGGTTCGTCGGCCAGAATGATGGAGGGATTGTTGATGAGCGCCCTGGCAATGGCCACCCGCTGGCGCTGGCCGCCGGAGAGCTCATTCGGCTTGTGATATATACGTTCGGCCAGGTTGACCGCTGTCAGGGCAGCTTTGGCGCGCTCAATGCGCTCCACCGCAGGTGTTCCGTTGTAGATCAGCGGCAGTTCGACGTTATGCAAGGCCGTTGCGCGGGCAAGCAAATTGAAGGTCTGAAACACGAAGCCGATTTCCTTATTGCGGATGCGCGCCAGCTCATCGTCGTTCAGTTCGCCGACCTCATGTCCGTTCAGCCAATAGCTACCCTGGGTGGGAGTGTCCAGGCAGCCGATCAGGTTCATCAGGGTGGATTTGCCGGATCCGGACGGGCCCATGATGGCGACGTATTCATTGTGCCGAATGCGCAGATTGACACCGCGCAGGGCGTGGACCTGCTCCGCTCCCATGTTGTACGTCTTCCAAAGATTGTCGACAACAATCACTTCATCCGGTTCCGGCTTCGCCGCTGCCGGCCGAGTCGTCGGATCTGCGGAGGCCGATTGAGTCGAAATCTCGAGTGTCATGCACAATCTCCCGTCGATAGAGCAAAACCAGGGACGCTAAGTTTTATCCAGCAGTCGTTGAGGTTCAGAGTACCAGTTTCGCGCCCCAGCCTACGCCGGGGAGGTTGTCGCGGCCGGCGTGGTATCGCGTTTCACGGTGGCGTCGTCTTTCAGGATGCGCAGCACGCGATAGGGGCCAACGACGATTTCATCGCCGGGCTTCACGCCGCTGGTCACCTCAATGTCGGAAGTGCCCGTAATGCCAGTCTGGACGGGCACGAAGACGGCGCGCAGTTTTCGTCCCTCTTTCCGCAGGACAAAAACTCCCTGGACCGGCTGGGATTTCGGATCGGCGGCAAGGCTCGCGTCCAGGTTCTTCACGCCCTTTTTCTTTCCGGTATCGGGGACCTCCATGACCAAAGCTTGCAGCGGAATGGCGACGACATTATCTTTCTGCGCCGTCGTGATTTTCGCGGTCGCGGATAGGCCGGGCCGCAACTCGGATGTGGGGTCGTCCAGGGTGACGACGACCTTGAAGTCTTTCGCCTCTTCCGTGCCGGTTGTGCTTTGACTGGTGGAAACGCCGGTCGATCGCAGCAACGCTTGATCGCCGACTTCCGTGACGCGACCTTTGAAGGTCTTACCGGGAATGGCATCGACGGTGACATCAGCCGGCTGGCCGAGTTCGATGCCAGTGATGTCGGTCTCGTCGACCTTGACCTCGGCCGTGACCACCGACATGTTGGCGAGGGTCATCAGGGTGCTGCCGGAGGTGTTCTGAACGCCCTCCACGACCGTTTCGCCTTCGCGCACCGGCAAGTTGGTGACGATGCCGTCGAAGGGCGCAATGCTGATGGACCTGTTGTATTGATCGACATCTCCCACCAGCGTCTGTTGCGCGCTGGTCAGCTTGTCCCGGGCCGAGGCGGTCTGCGCATTGGCCTGCACCAGCGAAGCCCGGTCCTGTGCCAAGGTGGCGACGGCGATGTCGTAGGCCGCCTTCTTGGCATCGAAGTCCTGCTTGGCGATCAGGGCGTCTTTATACAACTCCTGCGCGCGCTTGTAATCGAGGTCCTTCTGTTCCAGGTCTGCCTGGGCATGGACTACGTTCGCTTTCGCCACTTCCTGGGCAGCGATGTCGGCGGCGATGTCCCGTTGCGCCCCACTGATGGCGGCCTTCTGCGCTCCTATCGCGGATTCCTGCGGGACATTCTCAATGACCGCCAGGACTTCGCCTTTTTTGACGTGATCGCCCTCTTTGACATACAGGTGGGTAATTGGACCCATAGCGGTGGCCCCAATATTGACATAATCCTCATGATTCGGTTGGATTTCGCCGGTTCCGCTGACGATGCTGGAAAGATTCTCGCGCGCCACCTTGGCAGTCAGCACTTTCTGCGCATCGGCATCGCTGCGGTAGACGGTAAGGGCAACCAACGCAGCACAGCCAATCAGGATTGCGACCACAATGGCAATCGTCTTCTTATTCATCTTCATTCGACAATCTCTTCCATCGACGATGGGACCGCGCAGGAATCGACCGGCACCTTCCGACGCGTCCTTTTTCTATATGTACGACGATGCGCAGATAAAGTTCCTTATAAAGGTCCCATCTTGGAATTCGAGGTCCAAGACCGGGTCCAGGCCCTGGGGAGGCCCAAGCAAACGCCATGGAAAGTCCTCTTGCGAACTTCGCACTGTCCACCGGCGAGCCAGTCACGCACCCCCGCTTGAAAGTGTCGTCCCAAACACCATACAATCAGAATACAGAATTTGAGGTCCAGCCATGTCCCGGATACGCTTAATTATCACCCTTGCATTCCTGATTGCTTTCTGGGGATATCCGGCCAGCGAAGTACGCGCGCAAGCGGCCCAGACTCAGGATACATCCCTGAATACATCGGACAATGCCACCCAGCAACCCAATCCCTTGAAGAGAAAGTTGAGCGACAGGGAAATTCGCGAGCAGCAGAAAGAACTGCGGCAGGAGTTGAAGGGCCCCTACAAGAAGTGGCTGGATCAGGACGTGCGCTGGATCATTACCGATCAGGAGAGGAACGCATTTCTTTCCCTTTCGAACGACGAAGAACGCGACGCGTTTATTGAGCAGTTCTGGCGTCGCCGCAATCCCGATCCCGAATCCCCGGACAACAGCTATCGGGAAGAGGTCTATCGGCGCATTGCCTACGCCAACGAACACTTCGCAGCCGGCAAGCCGGGCTGGATGACAGATCGCGGCCACATGTACATTGCCTGGGGCCCGCCGGACAGCATCGATTCTCATCCCGCCGGCGGCCCGTACAACCGCCCGATGTCGGAAGGCGGCGGACAGACGGAGACCTACCCGTTCGAGGTATGGAACTACCGCCATCTGGACGGAGTGGGCGATAACATCGATATCGAATTTGTGGATCCCTGCATGTGCGGCGACTACCACATGACGATCAATCGAGCCGAGAAAGACGCGCTGCTGCATGTCCCCGGAGGCGGCCCGACACTGGATGAAGAAATGGGCCGGGCCTCAAAAAAAGATCGGTTCAATGGCGGTCTGGAGCAGTTGGGCAAGGGGCCGATGTCCTCCATGGAAGGCTCGAAGGAATTCGACCGGTTGGAGCAGTATGCCGTGTTGGAAGCCGCTCCCATGATCAAGTTCAAAGATCTTGATGAATTCATGACCAGCCACAAGGTGCTGACTGGGCCGTTTTTTCCGTTCGACGTCAGGACGGATTTTGTGCGCGTGACAGACGACACCGTGCTGGTGCCGATTACGCTGCAGATCCGCAACCGCGACATTACGTACAAGACCACGGATGGGGTTGCCAAGGGAGTGGTCAACATTCTTGGCCGCGTCTCGACCATCACCGGCCGCATCGCGCAGACGTTTGAAGACACGGTGGAAGTGGACGAGCCATCCGAGTTGTTGCCGAAGACGCTCAACAGCAAATCTGTTTACTGGAAGGCGTTGCCATTGCGTCCGGGACGCTATCGGCTGGACGTCGTCATCAAAGATGTGAACCTGCCGGACCATATCGGCACGTACGCGCGCTCTTTCATCGTTCCGGAGTACGACGACGACAAGCTGGCCGCGTCGTCCTTGATACTGGCGGACAAAATGCAGCAGGTCCCGTCCAAGGACATCGGTACCGGGCAATTCGTGATTGGAAACACGTTTATTCGTCCTCGCGTGAGCGCCACTTCAACTCAGCCTGTCAGCTTCAACCGGGACCAGAGCCTGGATTTCTGGATGCAGGTGTATAACCTGAAAATCAATCCAAAGACCAAGCAGAACGAGGCCACCGTTCATTATCTGGTGACCGATCTTGGGACCCACAAGACGTTGTTTGAAACGACGGAGTCGGCAAATAAGCTGAATCCCAACTCCGATCAAGTAACGCTGGAGAAATCCATGCCCCTGGCCAGTTTGCAACCGGGCAAGTACGAAATCACCATCAGCGTGAATGATGGAGTATCCAAACAGCAACTGGCGCAGTCCGCGCCCTTTGAGGTCACGCAATAGAGTGGTCTGCGTCTAACGCGCAGGGCATGTTCGATCCTCGCGCGTGGAAGGTACCGTCTCCCCAACGACCTTTTCGCGGCAGAGAGGGCAACCTCGAGTGATTAGCTGAACGATCGGTGATTCGGTCCGCGACTCAATTCGTATTGGCAGGCCTGTTGTCGTTAGCCGTTCCCGCGTTCGCGGCGGGACCGGCCAGCGTCAGCGGCGTTGTGCAAGATGCCAACCATGCCCCGTTAATGGGGGTTGTGGTCGAGCTGTTTGGTTCTGTCGATGCATTTCCTCTGCTGACCGCGTTTACCGATATTCATGGGCACTATCAGTTCTCCGGCCTTGCTCCGGGGCGGTACAGCATTCGCGTGCTGCAGGCGTATTCCATGCCGGCGCATCGCAAGAACATCCTGGTCGGCAGCAACACCCATGCCGTCGTAAACCTGAATTTGATGTCTCTGCTCGATGTGTCGCAATGGTTTCCGGCCTTGCCACGCGGCGCGGATGAGCCGGCGGATGAGTGGAAGTGGATGCTGCGCTCCGGGGTAGATCGTCCGATCCTGCGCTGGATGGACCAGCCGAACAGCGACCAGCCGAACGAGCAGCCCGATGTCGATCCGGCAGCCGTAAATCAGCCGAACAGCGAAGGTCCCGATCGGGACGACGGTACGGATTACCCGGACGCGGCCCATCCGATTCGGGGCCGCGCGGCGCTGACCGCGGGTTCTTCGCAGTTTGGCGAAGGAGGGTTTCGTCAAGAAGCCTTCTTCCGAATGCGGGAGGGCAATACCGGCGATGCGGTCTTGCATGTGCAGTCTTCGACCAGCGGAGCGGGCTTTGTTGCCGCCGGAATGGAAAGAAACCCGCTGCCCGGGGACACGACGCGCGCGGTGGCTTCCTTCCGTACATTACCCGTCGACTTCGGCACCGGCCTTGGACGGTTGCAGATTTTTCAAGTCCGCGGCGGTGAGGAACTGGCGTTAAGCGATGCGGTGGTGGCGCAGTTTGGCGCGGAGACAGAGGCGGTGCAAGCGGGACAAACTGCGACGGCGGCGCTTCCATTTATGGCGGTCCATTTGCAGCAAGCCGGAAATGAAGTCACGTACAGTCTGGCGACCGCCACGGACCTGCAGGGATTGACGGACCTGGCTTCCTCCGGCGAAGTGCCGGCGATGGCGATGCAGGACGGAAGCATCCGATTGACGCGCTCACTGCACCAGGAATTTTCCGTTCAGCGGAAATTGGCCGGTCTCCAACTGGAGGCGGCCTATTTTTACGATCATTTCGTCGATCCAATTTTGAATGGCTACGGCGATGCCAGCGCGGCGGAATTTTCCTCCGGAGATGTCCTGCTGGATCCCGTGACCGGCGCGTTTCGTTCCGTAGGCCCCAACTATTCAGGCGGCGGGTTTCGCGTCTTTGCCGCTCGCCAGGTGAAGGGAAGCGTTTGGACGGCCGTGGAATATGCAGAGGGCCCGGCGATCGATTTTCCCAGCACCAACTTTGCCGGTCAAACCTCATTCGCCAATGCCTTGACGGATGTTGTCCCGACGAGCACGCAGTCGGTGCTGGTGAGCCTGCACGGGCGCATCCGGGGCGCTTCGGGCACCATGTGGAATGCAGGATACCGTTGGCAGCCGGAAGATACCATTACCGCCGTCGATCCATTCAATGCCGGAATGACTGCGCCATTCCTCAGCGTGATGCTGCGTCAGCCTCTGGGCTCTGGAAATTCCTCGCCGGACCGGTTGGAGTTGGAGGTTGTGATGCAGAACCTTCTGGCGCAGGGCTATCGGCCGATTTTCTTTGTCGGCGGCCAGACGTTATATTTTGCGCAGGCGCCGCGCCTGGTGACCGGCGGCCTGGCATTTTCTTTCTAGACCGCAGGCAGGTCGGCATAAAGCGCGGCCGGATTATGATATTCTTGCGTTGGTCACCACGCGATTCGGCCTGACAGGCCCTGTCGCCGCCGCACGATCACCCCGCCCGGACGCGTAGCTCAACTGGCAGAGCATTCGACTCTTAATCGACAGGTTGAAGGTTCGATTCCTTCCGCGTCCACCAATTCTTTCAACAACTTAGCATCACTCAAATCCTCCAACTCAGGAACAATTCGGAACAATTGATTTTCTACTTCGCTGGATTGTGTTTGGGATGACATTTCCGCATCTTTCTCTCCGATGCCCAGGATTTCCCGTGTCGTGGCATTTACTGCCGCACGCACGCTTTCGGGAATCTCCTGCACGTAGATGTCCCCCGTTGTCGTGATGCTGGCATGACGAAGATGAGCTTGCACGTCTTTCAACGTTCCGTGTTTTTGCATGGTGGTTCCAAAGGTCCGGCGCAGAATCTGGAAAGTGATCAAAGCTGGATCGATCTTCAATTCCTCCGCCAGCGGCTTCATGTAATCCTGTAAGAAGTTCCGAGGCCGCATAGGAATTTGCTGCTTGTTCCTGCCCCGGCGTGTGGCCGGAAACATCAGAGCATCCGCACTTGTGTCCTTACATAGCCGCCGCCATGCTTCGATCCATGGCCGGATATCTTCCGGCACGGTGACCAACGCCCGACTGGAATTCGTTTTGGTGCGATCCTCGAAGAATTGACCTTCCCATGCCGTGCTCTTCACCAGGATTGCACTGCCAGCGTAGGCACCCCACGTCAGACCAAATACTTCGCTGGTACGTATGGCACAGAAGGAGCCGATGGCCATCAATGCCCGGTGTTTTGGGTCCGTGAGGGCAAAGAGAAAACGCCGCGCCTCTGCTTTGGGTAGGACTGGTTTCTTTACCTCGCGTGTGAGCGGCATCTTGATCTTACGCATCGGATTTCGAGCGATATGGCCATCATCGACCGCTTCTTCAAAGATGCTCTTCATCCGCACCTTGCAATACGAAACAACCGATTTTGAATACCGCAACGCCAGTTTTTCAAGCAGGAGCGAACACTCGTGCCGTTCAATCTCTCCGATGGGGCGACTGCCAAGCGTTGGCAAAACATAAAGTTGAACGTGCGATGTCGTGCTGTGCAATGTAGCGGGGCGCCAGCTACTGCGATGATTGACCAGATAGCGATTCTCCACGTACCAGCGAAAACTGACGCGAGGGTCGAGAGGAACCTTCTTGCGCTCATTGGTTTCCCGTTCGATGATGGCGCGCAGCCGTTCTTGGGCCTGAAATTTCGTCAGTTCTGATTTCTTACCTAGCGCAACGCTCTTCTGTGTGGACCGCTCCTCGCCGGATTGATTGTCTCGGAAGTAAACCCGGTAGCGTCCAGCCCATTGTTTAACGACCGGGAAAGTCCCCCGGCTCTGCCGGGGGACCCGAGCAGTTTGACATTTACGGGAGTCCATCCCAGAAACTCCAAACGTGAGCCGCCAAG
>JAJYVR010000270.1 GCA_021791935.1 Acidobacteriota bacterium | reverse complement strand
AAATCGTCCGAATAAGCTTGCGCCATCGCTTGTCTTCGCGGAAATCGCCAAACCAAATTTATCGCACCCCTAGCATCCGGGATATAGCAATCTTGGTTCCGCTCTAGACCTGGAAGCTGGAACTAAAACATCAGCGACCCGTTGTCAAACATTTTGCTCCCCGGAGTGACGGAGTGGTTCCCCCGATTCGCCGGATGGCCACTAGGTGTGGTGGCTCAATAGGTTGTTTCGTTCCATACCGGAGCGGGCCTTCCTGTCTTCGCTAAATCGATGACCAGCCGCTCCAGCACCAGGCCTTTGTCTGGAGGTGAGGAGCGAATCTCCAGGTCGGCGCGGGCGATGCGTTCCAGCATCTGCATCAGGTCGCGACGCGATTTGTAGCGGCGGGCCTGGCGGATCAGATCGTCGACGGCGAAAGGCGCAACGCGAAAGCCCGGCCAGAGCGCCTGCCAGATGGCGCGGGAATCGCGCACATTTTTCTCCAGAATCACCAGCATCTGGCGGAAGGTCCGCGCCAGCATGTGCAGATGCCCAATGGCGCCGTCTTCGCCGCTCTCGCTGGCGTTCAGCAGGCCGCGCAGCAACAGCAACGCGCGCGCCGGTTCGTGCGCGGAAATTGCATCGGTCAGTTCATACAACGACCGTTGTTTGGCGGAGACGACCATCCGCTCCACATCCGCCAACGCGATTTTTTTCTTGCGATCGACAAAAAGCGTCAACTTTTCCAGTTCGGAGGCAAGCCGCATCAGGTCGCCGTGCAGCGCATCGACCAGCTCACGCGCCGCATCCGCTTGCAGTTCCACGCCGCGCGATTCCGCGGACTGAATCAGCCAGCGCATGGCATCGTCATCCTCCGGCTGGCTCAGTTCGACGATGCCGCAGCGGTCGCCGAGGGTCTCGCGGATGCGCTCATAGCGGTCCTTGTCCTGCATGTCCATGCGACGGACATCGCTGGGAATGTGCAGGTGGTCGGCGACAAACGCCAGCACCGCCTGCGGGTTTGGGAGGGCAAGATATTTTTGGATCGCGGCAAATTCTTCCTTTTTTGCGCCGCGCTGATACAGCAAACGCACATTGCGCACAAAAACAATCTGGAACGGGGCCATCAACGATGGCGTACTCACCTGATCGAGCGCGTCAAAGACGGTCGCTTCCGCCAGGTCCACGTCGGAAACGCAATAGTCGCGAAATTGCGGATCGATCAGGGCGTCGATGATTCCGCGGCGACATTGCCGCTGCAGGAAGGCCTCATCGCCCAGCAATACATAGCCGGCACGGCGCGCATCGGTGGCGACTTCGCGCAGCAGGCGCTCCATGGCCAGAAAACCGCCGCCAAGCTTCGAGCCCGTACTGCCGCGCAAGTCCGCCATGGCTAAAAAGACTCCAGAAGATCGCTGACCAGGGACTGGGCAAAATCGCGCGCCATGCGCTGCACGGCCGGCGAATCTTCCTGCACGAAACTCGATAGGTCCGCCGTTTCCTGGTACTGCGAATGGAACCTGAAATGATCGTTGCGGTAAAGCACTTTTCCGGCGGCATCCGTCAGCACGACGCTGGCGGTGATGGTGATCAGATAACTGGAGGACTGGCCGTTCTGCGCGTTATAGGTGAGCGGGGTATACATCTCCGTCAGAATGGTCCCGCGCAGCGTGGCATCGGCAGGACGCGGGCGGTCGCTCTCGGTCACTCGATCTTTGGTGCGGCCGGTCAACTGCCGGACCACCGCATCGGTGAACGCGACCTCGGTGTGATAGTTGACAACATCGGTCTGAAAAATGGGGACATCGATGGTGCCGATGTCCGGCGGCAAATGCGTGGCGCTCCCAGCGGTGTGGTAGCCGCATCCGGCAGCAGAAAGCATCAGCAGGCACGCGAGAATGGCAACAGGACGCATAGATTGCAGAGAAGAACTGCTCCGATTGTACGGTTTCATGGGGCGAGTTGCCGACCGCGCGCAATGCGTCTGCATCGTCTCTGGACATGCACCATGAAGAAAGGAGCCGCCAGAGGCCGCTCCTTTCAAGGGAAGAACTGCTTTCCGCCGCGTAGAAACGCCGGCAGCAAGGACTTATGCCGGGGAGGGCTGCTCGCCGACAAAACCGGGGGCGCGGGCAGCGTCCGGCTTCAGGACATGCTGCACATCGCCGCCAGGACCGTTCGGCGGCAGTTCAAGCGGCGGCAAATCCTTGCCTTCGATCAGCAGCTTCAATTCCGCGGCATCCAGCGATTCGCGATCCAGCAGGGCCTGCGCCATGCGGTGCATCAGCGGCTGGTGATTCTCCAGCAGCGAGTGCGCCGCCTGATAACCGTTGTCGACCAACATGCGGACTTCAGAGTCGATCTGGCGCGCTGTTTCCTCGCTGAAATCGCGGTGCTGGGAAATCTCGCGGCCCAGGAAAATCTGCTCTTCCTTCTTGCCGAAGGTCAGCGGACCGAGGCGGCTCATTCCGTATTCGCACACCATTTTGCGTGCCAGATCCGTCGCCCGCTCAATGTCGTTTCCAGCGCCGGTGGTCAACTGATTCAAAAATATCTCTTCCGCGCAGCGGCCGCCCATCAGGATGGCCAACTGCGTTTCCAGATAGTCCTTGCTGACGGTGTGCTGCTCGTCCTCCGGCAACTGCATGGTCAGTCCCAGCGCCATGCCGCGAGGAATGATCGTCACCTTGTGCAACGGGTCGGCATGGTCCCGCAACGCGGCGACCACCGCATGACCCGATTCGTGATACGCGGTGGTGCGCTTTTCCTCGTCGGTCAGCAGCATCGACCGGCGCTCGGCGCCCATCAGGACTTTGTCCTTGGCGGACTCGAAATCGTACATTGTGGCCACTTTGCGGTTGGCCCGCGCAGCGCTGATGGCGGCTTCATTCACCATGTTGGCCAGGTCCGCGCCGGTAAATCCAGGCGTGCCGCGAGCCAGCACACGAAGATCGACATCCTCCGCCAGCGGCACTTTCTTGACATGGACGCGCAGAACCTCTTCTCGTCCACGGACATCCGGGCGACCGACAATGACGCGGCGATCGAAGCGGCCTGGCCGCAGCAAGGCTGGATCGAGCACGTCGGGGCGGTTGGTCGAAGCGATCAGGATGACGCCGTCGTTCGACTCGAAACCGTCCATTTCGACCAGCAGTTGATTCAGCGTCTGCTCGCGTTCATCGTGACCGCCTCCGAGACCGGCCCCACGATGACGTCCGACCGCATCGATTTCATCGATGAAGATGATGCAGGGGGCGTTCTTCTTCCCCTGCTCAAACAGGTCGCGGACCCGGCTGGCACCCACGCCGACAAACATTTCGACGAAATCCGAGCCAGAGATGGAAAAGAACGGAACGTTGGCTTCGCCGGCGACAGCACGCGCCAACAGCGTTTTGCCGGTTCCCGGAGGCCCGACAAGAAGAACGCCCTTGGGGATGCGGCCGCCCAGTTTCTGGAACTTGGGCGCGTCGCGCAAAAACTCGATGATTTCCTTGAGCTCTTCCTTCGCTTCCTCTACCCCTGCGACGTCCTTGAATGTGACTTTCTTCTGTTGCATGGACAACAATCGGGCCTTGCTTTTGCCGAACGACATGGCCTTGTTGCCGCCGGTCTGCATTTGCCGCAGCATAAAGAACCACAACGCGCCCAGTAAAAGGATCGGCGACAGTTGCAGCAGGATATTGAACCAGGCGCTGCCTTGCGAATCCTTGATGGTGACGCTGACCTGGTGGTCTTCCAGCACCTTG
>JAJYVR010000269.1 GCA_021791935.1 Acidobacteriota bacterium | reverse complement strand
CCGGCGAAAAGAAATAACTGCGACCGCCGATCCACGGGTCGCCAGCGTAATCTGCGCATCCGTATAATCGAGGCCGGAGATTTCTTATGAACATGACCCGTATTTCGCTAGCTGTATTGCTTACTGTTGCCGTCCTGTATCTGGGAGCGCGCGTGTTCGCCGCTTCCGACGCTGTTCCGCAAGTGGGACAGACGGCGCCTACCTTCACGCTGCCTTCGCAGGAAGGCACCAACGTCAGTCTGCATCAATATCGCGGCAAGTGGGTGGTGCTGTATTTCTATCCCAAGGACATGACCTCCGGCTGCACTATTGAAGCCAAGAATTTCCAGCGCGACATGAGCAAGTTCGACGCGGCGAATGCAGTCGTACTGGGCGTCAGCGTGGACACGGTGAAGAGCCACCAGGAATTCTGCACTAAGGACGGGCTGCACTTTAAACTGCTGGCCGATCCGGGCAAGAAAGTGGTCGCGGAGTACGGCTCGCTGGGCGATTACATGGGCTTCAAGATTGCCAAGCGCAATACGTTCCTGATCGATCCGCAAGGCAAGATTGTGAAGGAATGGATTGGCGTCGATCCCAGCCACCACAGCGAAGAAGTTCTGTCGGCGATCAAGGAATTGCAGCACTCGAACTCGGCCCATGCCGCGGTTCGCGACGACACCCGCCCGTAGTTGCTGGTCCCTGATCGTCCATTTGCGCGTGCTCCCCGCGAAGGCCTGTAGCTTGCGGAGGATCGTCGGCCTCTCTCAGCGCTCTTGCGGCGTTTTTTTGCTCGCGTCAGCTTATGGTGTCTGGTCGAGCGCAGCGCAGGAGAGGGCGCAGCGCGCTGCACTGCTTTCGAGCGCCAGCTCGAGCAGGCGAATGGTGCGCCAGCCTTGTTCCGCAGGGACCGCCAGCGGCGCAACGCCCCAGATGGCGTCGCGAACATTTTCGTAATATTTGCGATAGTCGCCGGGCAAGGTTGGGACGCGACGCTCGACAGGCTGGCCATCGAGCATGGTCGCCAGCGTGCCCCAATTGGCTTCGGGATCTTCTCCCCAGTGCGGGCCGCCTAAGGTTGCGCCGCCTTGCAGCGCGCGCTCCTGCGGATCGAGGCCGTACTTGACATACGAGCCCAGCGTGCCGTGGGCGACGAAGCGCGGTCCGGGCGTACGAGCCAGCATGGTGGAGCTGAGCCAAACGCGCAGGCGCGGATAGTGCAGGCAGAGGGTGAACGCATCGTTGACGACGGCCACATCGCGTTCCAGGCGGACATCGGCAACGATGGCCTGGGGCGTGCCAAAGAGCACCAGCGCCTGATCGACCAGATGCGCGCCGAGGTCGTGCAGTACGCCGTTGCCGGGAAGAGTTTTCTCCTGCCAGGGCTTGGTGCGCGGACCGGGTCGGTAGCGGTCGTAGCGCGACTCGAACGTGACTAGGCGGCCGAGTTCCTCGGACGCGAGGATTTGTTGCAGCGTCTGAAAATCTCCATCCCAGCGGCAATTCTGATAGACGGAGAGGATGCGATGGCGGGCGCGTGCCAGCTCGATGAGTTGGCTGGCTTCATCGCTGGTGGCGACGAAGGGCTTGTCCAGAACCACATGCTTGTTGGCTTCGAGGGCCTGCCGCGCCAGCTCAAAATGCGTCGAGGGCGGGGTGCTGATGACGATCAGGTCGAGGTCCGGCTGCGCCAGCAATTCCTCCATGCTGCGCGCGATGGCGACGCCGGGATACGCCTGCGCGGCGGTATCGCCGTGTCGTTGCAGAATGGCGGCCAGCTCCAGGCTATCGATGGCGTCGAGAAACGGCGCGTGGAAGATGGTCCCGCCGTGTCCAAATCCAACCAGGCCGGCGCGAATCGTCCGATGCATAGCTTTTCCCCTGGAGAGAATTATCGTCGATCGCTACCAGGTTCGCGCGTAGGGAAAAGAACAAGGCCAGCGAGAACCTACGTGGATGGGTTCTTTCCGGCCAGGAAAATTTCTCCGGTGCGATCGAACGAGGCTCAGACTTGCGCGGCGGGAGTCGGTTCGGGCTCGGCGGCTTCCACAGGCTTGGGCGCGGCAGTCTTGCGCGGTTCGGGCTTGGGCGCTTCGGGCTTCTTCGCCGACTCCACCTTTTTGCCGGGGGCCAGGATGGCATGCAGGATTGTGCCTTCCATGCGCGGATGAAACTCCACGATGCCGGCGTCGCCAACGTCTTGAATCAGGCGATTGACGATCTGATATCCCAACTCGCGATGGGCCATTTGCCGGCCGCGAAAACGCAGCGAGGCCTTCACCTTGTCGCCATCGTGGAGAAACCGGATGGCCTGATTTTTCTTGGTCTGGTAGTCATGCTCGTCGACGGTGACCGAGAGCTTGACTTCCTTGATGGTGATGACCTTCTGCTTTTTGCGGGCCGCGCGTTCGCTCTTGTCTTTCTCGTAGAGGAACTTGCCGTAATCCTGAATGCGGCAAACCGGCGGCACGGCGTTGGGAGAGATCTCTACCAGGTCGAGGCCGCGTTCGCGGGCAATTTTGAGAGCTTCAAAGGGTGGGAGAACGCCGAGCTGTTCTCCGTTTTCGTCAATCACGCGAATTTCACGCGCGCGTATCCGATCGTTGATGCGGATAAACTGTTTCGCCGAACGCTTATCGATGTGCCGCCTCCAAATGCGCGAGGGGTTGCCTCGCCTCGTGAGTATACCATTTCGCGCGAACAGGCCGTCGACTGAAAGGCGGACCGCGAACAAGTAGCTGCATGAGCAGATGAGTAGCGTGCGCTCGCGGTTGCCAAGCCGTCACGCGATGGAGCGAATTTCGCCTGCGATGGTTCCAGACAAGCCGTGCGGCGAAAGTCCAGTGATTTGAACGGCCACAAGCGTATTCGTCGGCAGCGTGGCCGCGATTTCGACGGAGATAAAATTGTCCGTCATGGCCGGGGTTCGAGGGCCGTGGCCGCAGCCGGACGAGGATTTTTCTTTGGGGGATGCCAACGTCACAGCACTGAGCTGTTTTCCGATGAAGCTGGAGCGGAAGGCGAGATTTTTCTGCTGGATCAGGTCGCTCAAGGCGGCCATGCGTTCCTGGACGGCGGCGCTGGGGACGGGATGCAGTCGATGAAGGTCCCAGCCGGGCGTGCCGGGCCGCGCGGAGAACGGAAAGATGTGCAAATAGGTGAGCGGCTGGGCCGCGATGAAGTCGTAGCTCTCGCGGAATTCTTCGTCGGCTTCGCCGGGGAAGCCGACCATGACGTCGGCTCCGATGGCGGCGTCCGGGGAGGCGGCGCGAACCTTCGACATGCGGTCGGCATAGTGCCAGGGTCGATAGCGGCGATGCATGCGGCGCAGCACGCGGTCCGATCCAGACTGCAATGGCATGTGGACGTGGCGGGCCAGTCGCGGATGCAGCCCTTGACTCCAACAGCGGAGCAGAGCGATCAGGCCGTCGGTCCAGTCCATGGGTTCGACGGAGCTGATGCGCAGGCGCGGAAGCGACGTGGTTTGGAAGATTTCAGTCGGAAGGTCTTCAAAGCGCAATTGCGGAGCCAGATCGCGGCCCCAGCGGCCCAGGTTGATTCCAGAGAGGACAAGTTCCTGGCCACCGGCGGCGACGAATCGCGCGACAGAGTCGAGCACCTGCAGCTTCGGCAGAGATCGGCTGTTGCCGCGCGTCGAGGGAATCACGCAGAAGGTACACCGGTTGCCGCAGCCGTCTTGAATTTTGAGGGTTGGCCGGGTGCGATGGGCCGCTGAATTTTCCGCCAGCCGTTCAATGGTGGAAGCTGGCAGCGACGGCAATTGAAAGTCG
>JAJYVR010000268.1 GCA_021791935.1 Acidobacteriota bacterium | reverse complement strand
GCATCGCTCGCCCATGTATTCCGGGCAGATTCAGGCCACCGGACCGCGCTACTGCCCGTCGATTGAAGATAAAGTCGTCCGCTTCCCAGAGAAGTTGCAGCATCAGCTTTTTCTGGAGCCGGAAGGCTTGCACACGCACGAGGTCTACATCAACGGCATGTCCACGTCATTGCCAATGGATGTTCAGGCCGCCGTGTTGCGCTCCATTCCCGGCCTGGAAAACGCGGAAATGTTGCGCCCGGGATATGCGATCGAATACGACGCCATCGATGCCACGGAACTCGACCATGCGCTGGCGGTGAAGAGCATTGCGGGACTTTATCTCGCAGGGCAGATCAATGGGACTTCAGGATATGAAGAGGCTGCCTGCCAGGGCTTGATGGCCGGCATCAATGCTGCGCTGCACGTCAAGGGTGGGCCGGCATTCGCGCTCGACCGCAGCGAAGCCTATACCGGCATTCTCATCGACGACTTGATCAGCAAGGGGACCAACGAGCCATACCGCATGTTCACTTCGCGCGCGGAATACCGCCTGCACCTGCGCATCGACAATGCCGACCGGCGGCTGACTGCCTATGGCCGCCAGTTCGGCCTGATCGACGACCACGCGTGGGCTGCCTTCCAGTCCAAGCAGGCACGCATGCAAGCCTTCACCAAGATGCTGGCAACTCAGAAGCCCGACCTGGAGCGACTGGCAGCCACTTCGCCGGAACTTGGAGCGAAGTTGAGCAGTGCCGTCGGTCAAACGTATGCGCAGCTAATGAAGCGGCCAGAGGTGACCATCGAATCCCTGCGCGCGGTGTTGCCAGCCAGTCTGGAGCAGGCGATCTCGACCGTCTCGAGCGAGGACGCGCTGCATTTAGAAACGATTCGGACTGCGATGGCCAAGGCCCACACTCCGGCGCATGTACGAAATGAATGGAAGGCTGTCGAAACGGAGATCAAATATGCCGGCTATCTCGACCAGCAGCGCAAATCGATTGAGCGGATGAAGGGAGCCGAGCACCGCGCCATCCCTGCCTGGTTCGATTACATGGCCGTCAGCGGGCTCTCGCGCGAGATGCAGGAAAAGCTGGTGCGGGTCCGTCCCGAGACCATCGGCCACGCCAGCCGCATTCCAGGCGTGACGCCCGCGGCCCTGTCGCTGATCAACATCTATATCGAAATTCAAGGCCGCAACGCCGCAGCCGCAACGGCGTAGCCGTGAAGTCCCACCCTTCACGATGAATCCGCGAAGGATGGAGCACCCCGATCGTCTCGCCTCGGAATCTATTGCTGCGGTTGCGCATCCGAACTGGAGCTATGGTGCAGGCCGGGCAAATGGAAGCCCAGGTCGTGGCCAATCGGCTTCCCCGTCGATTCGTCCGCTGACTTTTTTTTGCCCGTCAGCGTGGGCGCCTGAATGATGGTCCGCTGAGAATTGATACATTCCCAGGTATTCCGAGTCCGCACATAGACCTGGCTGAAGACGCCTCGTTCGGTCCTTGGCTTGGTGCGGCTGAGCTTACTCCCCTGAAACAAGCGGTCGTAGGTCCCGTTCACCACCGCAGCATCCCCGGCCATGCGAACGCTCACCACTTTCTGCGTCAACTGGAAACGCGGTGCGTCCTTCATCATCATTTCGGAGATCTGCTGGTCCCGGTTCGTGACTTCGCCCTTGTCGGAAATGTCGATGTACTGCGGCGCAAGCACCAGTTCCAGCGCGTATTGATCGTGCTGATAGACGGCTTCATCCCAGCGATCGGCGACCTTCTGCAATTCCGCGACCTGCTGCTCCATTTGCCCCGCCGACTGCTGCGGGTTCGATTCCATCGGCAATTGTGCGCGTGAAACGGATGAGGTTGCGAGGATGACTCCAAATACCAAGCCGGGCAAAATAAAATGCTGAGGAAAAGATGGAAACCGCTGCATTGTCAATCGAAAACTCCTGGTGCCGCAATGGAGCCAACGGATCGGGGAATCTGTCGGTTCACTCTGTTGCCGGGCACTACGAATATGATACTGCGCAAATGGGATGCTTTGCCTGCCCGCCCAAGGGAACACTTCAAAAGCAAAGCTAAAACGAATAGTTTGCGCGGTTTTCCGAAGCTTGCACAGGTGCCCACAGAAGAATTCTTGCGGACTTTCTATATTGAATCGCAAACTCGCAGCATCCTTTTACACTGTTTGAAGTGGCCACCCTATCCCAAATTTCACTCGAACACGGACTCCCTGCCAGCGTGGAGGCGGAGCGCACCATCCTGGGCGCCATCCTGCTGGACAATGCCGCGTACAGCGAGGCGGCGGAGCGCTTGGTCGCGGACGACTTTTCGCTGGACTCGCATCGCCGGATTTATGCCCGCATGGGCGAGTTGATCGACGCCAACCGCGCTGTCGACATTATTACCCTAAGCGAGGAGCTGGATCGCCAGAAGGAACTGGAGTCGATCGGCAATCGGGCCTACATTTTTTCGCTCACCGAAAATCTCCCGCGCCGCCTGAGCATTGAGGATTATGTCCGCATCGTCAAAGACAAATCCATTCTGCGTCAGTTGATGGGTATCTGCTCAACCGCGCAGGCGCGGGCTGCCGACCAAAGCGAAGACGCGCTGGACGTGCTGAATGCAACCGAAACTGCCCTGCTGGAGGTCTCTGAGCGAGGCATCACCCAGGGATTTTCCAGCATTCCAGAGATCGTCAAAGGCTCCTTCGGATCGATCGACAATTTGTACAAGGAAGGCCGCGAAATCACCGGCCTGGCCACGCATTACGTCGACTTCGACCGCATGACGAGCGGGCTGCAGCCCTCGGAGTTGATCATTATCGCGGCGCGGCCTTCGATGGGCAAGACGGCATGGGCAATCAATATTGCGGAAAATGCCGCCGTCCGCGACGGCAAAGTGGTAGGAGTGTTTTCGCTGGAAATGTCGAAGGAAGCGCTGCTGCGCCGCATGCTGGCATCGCAATCCATGGTGAACATGCGCCATATTCAGACCGGATTTCTGACCCGCGACGACCGCGATAAGCTGGTCGGCGGTCTGGAGCGTCTGGCGGAGGCAAAGATTTTCATCGACGATACGCCCGGCATTTCATTGGGCGAGATGCGGGCCAAGGCGCGCCGCCTGCGCCAGCAGGGTGGCGGCCGGCTCGATCTGATTGTCATCGACTATCTGCAACTGATGAGCGCCAGCAGCGGCGGGCCGAATGGACGCCGGCCTGAAAATCGCACCCAGGAAGTCTCGGCCATTTCTCGCGGGCTGAAGGCGCTCGCAAAAGAAATGCGTGTACCGGTCATTGCGCTTTCGCAGTTGAGCCGCGCCAGCGAGCAACGTGGCGGCGACAAAAAACCGATGCTGTCCGACTTGCGTGAATCCGGCTCGATTGAGCAGGATGCCGACGTGGTGGCGTTTATTCATCGCGACAGCTACTACAATCGTGACGAAGAAGGCGGCGAAGACGCCGAGTCGAAGAACCAGGCGGAAATCATTATCGCCAAGCAGCGCAATGGCCCGACCGGCGTGGTTCATCTGATGTATATGCCCGAGTTCACGCGATTTGAAAATCCTTATAAGGGCGAAGATGCTTCCATCCCCAGCTACCAGGGTTGAAATTTCCCGCTCGCGGCTCATCGGCAATTTCGATTTTCTGCGGTCATTGCTCCCAAATAACGGAAGCGGGCAGCGCGGCGGCGCATCTGCTGCGGCGAACGATTTGCTGGCCGTGGTGAAAGCGAATGCCTACGGACATGGCCTGTCGCCGTGCGCTCCGTGGCTGGTGCAGGCAGGCGCGAAATGGCTCGGCATCA
>JAJYVR010000267.1 GCA_021791935.1 Acidobacteriota bacterium | reverse complement strand
CTGTTCTATCCGTTGTCAAAAATCGACAATGCAGGGGTCATGTTTTCTGGCGGCCCGATTTTGTCGCAAGCCGCGAAACGAAAGGGCGCGCAGCGCTGAAACGCTTATTAAAATCATTTCGCTTCGCGGTACTGCGGACGGGGCGATCCAGGCTGCGGGACAAGGCTCAGTGCGTCGCGTCGCCTCCCCAGGTAAACTGCATGCCGGTGCGGAAGGTGAACGGCAACGCCGGATAGCCGAACGCTTCCTGGTAATGCTGGCTCAGCAAATTGTCGAACACGGTGTAGCTGGAGATGCGCCGATCGATGCGGAAATGGGTTGTCAATCCAATATTTTGGTAGGCCGGGTCGAGATTGCGATTGGGCAGCAACAGCGTGGTTCCGCCATTGGCGTCGGTCAGAAACGTACTGTCGTCGCGTCTGCCGACAAGCGTGCCCGTCATTTCCGCATACCAGCGACTTCGCGCGTAGATGACCGCGTAGTTGCCGGTGTGCTGCGCCCGCCGAAAGGGACGCTGGCCGACCAGCGGCGAGTAGGCCCCAATGGGCGTGTTGGGATATTTCGGGTTATAGGATGGAAAGGAATTGTCGCTGGAAAACGACTTCTGCACGGTGGAATTCAATAGCGTGTATCCGCCGCGGACAAACAACCGATTCGTGATGCGATACTCGGCGCTGCTCTCCAGGCCTTGAGCGTTGAAGCTCAACGAATTGATATAGGCGCCGAAGGACGTGTTGGCAATCGCCTGCTCGACCGCCTGCGGAACGCCGAGCTGCAACAGCGCCGGGGCATCGACGAACTCAATCTGCTTGGTGAAATTGTTGCGATAATAGCCGCCGTGGACCAGCGCCCGGGTCCCAAACATGTGCTGGTCCGCGCCCGCTTCATAGGTGCTGGTCTGTTGCGCGCCGACCGGCGTGATTCCGTGCTGCGCGATCAGTTGCCGACCGTTCGACAACGAGTTCAGCACGTCGTAAATGGAGCCGTTCTGCTCGGCAATGGTCGGCTCCAGAATGCCTTGCGAGTAATTGAATCGAAGTTTGGTGCCGCTCAAGAGGCCGTCGGCAGTCGGCTTGGAAAGATAGTAGGCCGCGGTTGCATGGGGCGTGGGCTGAAAACCGAACACGGAATAGTACGGCAGGTCGGTCCCGGCGCTGTAATACAACCGGTTTGCCATGCTGCCGGAGGCCTGCAGGATGTAGTCGTAGTTGCCGCGACGGGCCGATTGCGGGAAATAGTCGTAGGCGGTGTAGCCGCGTTCCGACTGATAGCGAAAGGCAGCGAACGCGGTCAATTTATCGTTCTTTTTATAACTTGCCTGGCCGTAGAAATAATCCTGGTTGGTCAACGTCCCGTCGGTCCCTGGAAACGTGTAACTCGGGCAGCTATAGAATGCCTGTCCGCTGGCGCTGGTCCCATTGGCGCCGTTGATTGTGACCGGCTTGCCCAGATATTCCGGTTGTCCGGGATTCCCCAGGTTGTCATAGCAATTGAAGTTGTTGGGATTGTCGGTGAGGATGCCGACCGGGGCTGGATCCGTATTGAGAGAGCGCAGTCGCACCAGTCCATATTGGGCAATCATATCCAGCTTGTCGCTGGGACGATCTTCGATGGTGCCGCTCCCGTACAGGTCATGCTCCTTCAAATACTGCACGTCGGGAATTCCGTAGAACAGGATGGCGTTCGGCTCGCCGGTGGAGGCTGCGATGCGATGCGCGGTGGCCCGCACCTGAACGTGCGGGGTGAGGGCATATCCAAGGTTGCCGACGGAAGAGACATTGTGGAACGTGCTGTTGGGATAACTGTTGGAAGTGTCGATGCGGGCGAAGTCGCCAAAATAATCGAACGCGCTATGCACCCCGCCCAGCGAGGCTTCCTGATGGTAGGTCCCAAAATTGCCGGCATCGATGGCGTACTGCAACAGCGGCTTCGCCGTGGTTCCGCGAGTGGTGGTCAGCGCCACCACGCCGGAGGATGCATTGGCTCCGTATAGAGAGCTGTCGGGGCCGCGATAGACCTCCGCCTGACTGATGCCGTTGGACGCCAGGTAGGCGAAATTCACCCCGCCGCCAATGTCGTTGATAGGGACGCCATCCAACAGCACATCGGTCTCATTCGAGTTGCCGCCCATCTCAAACAAGGAAGTCGCCGCGCCGCGCTGCCCGCTGGTGGTAAATTGCAGGCCGCTCACCAGGCGCAGCGTGTCCTGGATGTCGAGCGTGTGCGGGTACAACGACTGATCGACCACCGTGGTGGAAGCGCCGCTTTGCGCTTGTGGCGTGGGGGTGCCGTTCGCCGTCACAGTCACGCTCTGCTCCAGGTGGCCGAACTGAAGCGCGACATCGGCATAGGAGGTCTTGCCCATCGACACATAAATATCGTTGCTCTGGGTGGCGTTGAAGCCGTTTGCGATGACGCGGACGCGATATCTTCCGGGGCGATAGACATAGACAATGTACTGTCCGCGGCCGTCGGTCCGTCCGTGGGACTGCAGCATCACGCCATTGGGGGCCATGATGTCGACGCGGGCGTTGTAGACCGCCGCTCCCAGCGGATCTGTCACGACTCCCGTCACCGTTCCTGTGACGGTCCGTTGCTGAACGGGAGCGGCGATCGCCAGTTTGGACGACAGGAGAAACGAGGAAAGACCGATTGCCAGCGCGGCCAAAAGCGATGCGCGTCGGACTGCGGGGCGAAATACATCTGGAACAAGAGCTGAAAAAGTCATGCGTGATCCCCTCGGATGGTTGCATGAAGCCGGTCTCCTGACTTGCGCTTCCTCAAGCTTGGGCGCCTTCCCAGACGTTGCCGTCCAGTGGTTGCCCGCCACGGCGGGCGTTGCCCTGCTCTCGCGCTTACAGTTACGGGGTAGTGGCGGAGTTGCACCGCGCTTCCCGACACTTCATGGATGGTGGACACCTTACGCCGGCCGCGAAACGATGCAGCCAAGCGCCGGACGCCGCGTCCTCTTCGCAAAGGAAGAAGCGCGCGGAGCAAAACATACGACACGAATCCCGGGAATGCGTCGCTCAGCCGCAGTTGGGCTGAAACGCGCTCCCTTCGGTCCTCCCATCGCGACCGAAAGACAGCTATGAAGTGACCCTGGCCGGTCTCCTGACTTGCGCGTCGATTGAGCTTGGCATACCTTCCCAGACGCTCGCCGTCCAGTGGCTGCATACAGCCCTGCCTTGCTCTCCGCGCTTACAGTTACGGGGTAGTGGCGGAGTTGCACCGCGCTTCCCGAACACCAAGGGCTAATGAATATATATCGGGATCGAATCCTGGCGTCAAATCTTTGGCGGGATGAAAAATGCTTTGTTGAATGGCTGGTGGAGAGATGGCCCGTTTCAAGCACTTCTCCTGCTACAGGGCGAATGCCGTCCTTCTGGGCGAAGCGAAGAACCTGGGTATTCGCCGAAAACATCCCATGCACGGATTCTTCGCTTCTCTCAGAAGGACGACCGGCTCACATTGCAGTTCTTATTTCTTCACGCGATGCGCAATGATCTGGTCCTTGATCTTTTCGTATACCCCCTGGGGCAGAATTCCCTTGTTGACCAGTTGATTTTTCGCTCGATAGGGACGCCCCGCGATAATCCTCTTCGCATAGACATCGCCGACGCCCGGCAGGACTTTCAGTTGGTCTTCCGTGGCCGTGTTGATGTCGAGTTTGTCCGCGTGCGACCGCGTTGCGGACATGGAAGCGGCCTGACCTGCGCCAGCAGACGGAGACAGCGCCCAGATCGCCGGCATGGCCGCAAGCGCGAAGGCAAGACCAGTCGCACAGACTGCAAAA
>JAJYVR010000266.1 GCA_021791935.1 Acidobacteriota bacterium | reverse complement strand
GCGAGTGTGATTCGCACCTCGAAAGAAATAGCCAAGATGCGGCGTAGCGGGTCCGCCCTGCGCAGCGTGTTGGATGTGTTGCGGGAAAGTATTGCGCCGGGCATGACGACGATGGACCTGGAAAAGATTGCCGAGGCCAGAATCGCCGAAGCCGGCGCGGTGCCGGCATTCAAGGGATATCGCGATTATCCCTGCGTGCTGTGTACGTCGGTGAATGAAGAAGTGGTCCACGGAATTCCTTCCGCGAAGCGCACGTTGCAGGAGGGCGATGTGGTTTCGATCGATTGCGGCCTGATCATCGATGGCTACTACGCCGATTCGGCCACCACGCTGCCGGTAGGAAAGATTTCCGCGTCGGCACAGAAGTTGCTGGACACGACTGAGCAGTCGCTGCAAGCCGCGATTTCGGTGGTGCGGTCGGGAGCGACGTTGGGCGATGTAGGCGCTGCGGTGCAGGAAGTGGTTGAGGCGGCGGGATTTAGCGTGGTGCGCGATTTTGTCGGGCACGGGATTGGGACGGAGATGCACGAAGAGCCCCAGGTCCCGAACTACGGACGCAAAACGCAAGGACTGAGGCTGCGGCAGGGAATGGTGCTCGCGATTGAGCCGATGGTGAACGCCGGCGGCCATGCGGTTCGTGTGCTGGGGGATGGCTGGACGGCGGTGACGGTCGACGGCAGCTTGAGCGCGCATTTTGAGCACACGATTGCGGTGGGCGCGGACGGCGCAGAGGTCCTGACGGCCTAGCGATTTCGCTTTGCCGTCGCAGAGTTTTTACGTGGTTTTTTCGAAACCGATGGGCCCCGAAGGCTGGGGAGGGTTGGAGCAGCGATTGTCGAAAGAAGACGCGATTGAAGTGATGGCAACGGTGGTTGAAACGTTGCCGAATGCCATGTTCCGAGTGGAACTGGAAAACAAGCACCAGGTGCTGGCGCACGTGTCGGGCAAAATGCGGAAGAACTTCATTCGCATTCTGCCGGGCGACAAGGTTGCGGTCGAGCTTAGCCCGTACGATCTGAATCGCGGGCGTATCGTCTATCGCTACAAGTAGCGCGTAGGCACACGGTTGGGAATCACGCAGGGGGAAGCAGGCAGCATGAAAGTTCGAGCATCGGTAAAGAAGATTTGCGACAAGTGCAAGGTCATCCACCGCCGTGGGGTGGTGCGTGTGATCTGCGAAAACACCAAGCACAAACAGCGTCAGGGATAATTCTGACGTTGCGCGTGCCGGCAGGAATCGGGCGAGTTAGCCGTAGAAAGGCTTGCGAGGAACCTGGTTCACGCCGCTTATCGCTGCAGAATGCGGTTTCAAGCATTCGGCAAGCCTAACCGCTCGGAGCGGTGACGCCGTTTCGAGCAAGCAGAAGAAGGAAAAATCTATGGCACGTATTGCTGGCGTCGATCTGCCCAGGAACAAGCAGGCACGCATCGCGCTTACATACATTTTTGGAATCGGCGGGCCTCGGGCGCTCCGAATCCTGAAGGCTGCGGACGTGGACGCGTTCAAGAAGCTTCAGGACCTGGGCGAGGATGAGGTGAATCGCATCCGTCAGGTGATTGAGAACGAAGGCCAGGTGGAAGGCGATCTGCGCAAAGACGTCTCCATGCACATCAAGCGCCTGATTGAAATCCAGAGCTATCGCGGACTGCGGCATCGTCGTAATTTGCCTGTCCACGGACAGCGTACCCACACCAATGCACGCACCCGCAAAGGTCCGCGCAAGGGCACTGTAACCAGCAAGAAGAAAGCGACGGCGAAGACCTAATGGCAAAAGCACAAGCAGGCGGCGCTGCCGGCAAGGCCGCTAAGAACAAGAAATTCAAGAAGCGCGAACGCAAAGTTGTGCCGTACGGGGTGGTCTACATTCAAGCCTCGTTCAACAACACCATTGTGACGATCACGGACGGCCAGGGCAACACGATTTCCTGGAAGAGTTCCGGATCGCTCGGATTCCGCGGATCGCGCAAAGGCACTCCCTTTGCCGCGCAGCAGGCGGCGGTGAACGCGGCCAACCAGGCGCGGGAGCATGGAATGCGCTCCGTCGATGTTCGGGTCAGCGGTCCGGGTTCCGGTCGTGAATCCGCGATTCGTGCACTGGCATCGGCTGGCATTGATGTGCGTACCATCCGGGATGTTACGCCGGTACCGCACAACGGATGCCGTCCACCCAAGCGCCGCCGCGTGTAAGCGGACGCGAAAGCACGCTGAAATACGAGGGAAAGCGTGTAAACTAGTAGACTGTGGACACATGCGGACATAGCGCCTGTGCCATGGACTGAAACGCAGCAATCCATTTTGCGGACCGGGACGAAGGGTTCTAAACCTGTAAACCGGTCGGCCTCTGAACTTAGGAGAATTTCGTGGCACGTTATACCGGAGCTGTCTGCCGCCTTTGCCGTCGCGAAGGCATCAAGTTATTTCTGAAGGGCCCCAGGTGTTTTTCCGACAAGTGCGCCATTGAGAAGCGGAACTTCGCTCCTGGCCAGCACGGCCGCGACCGCAAGGCGAAGATCGTGGGTTATGGCCTGCAGTTGCGCGAAAAGCAGAAGGCCAAGCGCATGTACTTTACGCTGGAAAGCCAATTTCGCGCGTATTACGAGAAGGCCAATGCGGCGTCAGGCGTCACCGGCGAACTGCTGATCCAGCAATTGGAGCGTCGTCTCGACAGCGTAGCATTCCGTCTTGGATTTGCGACATCACGCCGTCAGGCGCGGCAAGTTGTCCGCCACGGGCATGTGGAAGTGAATGGCCGCAAAGTCAACATTCCGTCCTACCAAGTCAGCGTTGGCGACGAGATTCGCGTCCGCGAAGGCAGCAAGGCGTTGCCTGTTTTCGAAGTGGCGCGCGATTACAGTGGATCGGGCGCGGCACCGACATGGCTGACGATCGACCGCCAGAACTTGAGCGGCAAAGTGCTCTCCTTACCGAAACGCGAGGACGTTCACCTGCCGGTGAATGAGCAACTGATCGTTGAGTTGTACAGCAAGTAAGGAAACTTTATAGCGAGTAAGGGAGTTGCACAGCAAGTAGAAGATTCTGCTGTTCGCGCGGTTGGTATCGTGTGCGAACACATTTGCGGAGGCAGGATCGGATTCACCTTGTACGGCTACAGTTGAGCAGATTCGACTGCAGCACGCTTCGACTAAAGCATTTGCACGATTGCTGTAATGCGGGCTTCATACTATCCCACCCTAGCTTCGCTAGGATGGGGCACCCATAACATTACGCTATCGGTGAAAATGATTTAGCGGCAAACAATTCAACCGAGGAGAACAAGCACGGCCGTTGCAAAATGCTTCGCGACGTTTGCCGTGCAGGAAGCTAGGCAATCAACTATGTTATGGCGTGGATTTCAAAAACCGAAGCGTCTCTCAGTCGACCTGGAGACATTGACCGAAAAGTACGGCAAGTTCAGCGCGCAGCCATTCGAACGCGGCTTCGGCACAACCATTGGCAACGCCTTGCGGCGGGTGCTGTTGTCGTCTGTTGAAGGCGCAGCGGTGACGGCCGTGCACATTGAAGGCGTGCTGCACGAGTTCCAGTCGATTCCCGGCGTGGTCGAAGACGCGACCGACATCATCCTGAACCTGAAGCAGGTCCCCTTCAAGCTGAATGGCGAAGGCCCGAAGGCGATTTATTTGCGCGCCGACAAGCCCGGCATCGTCACCTCCGGCATGATTGAAGCCGACAGCGACGTGGACATTCTGGACAAGGACGTCTACATTGCGACCGTCAGCGATGGCGGCAAGCTGGACATGGAAATGCGCCTGAAGCGCGGGCGCGGCTACATTTCCGCGG
>JAJYVR010000265.1 GCA_021791935.1 Acidobacteriota bacterium | reverse complement strand
ATACGTTTCGGGGCCTGCTCAGCGTTTACTCGCGTTACGGCCTGCATGCTTGCCAAGTCGCTTGAACGACCCTCTACACCGGAGGCTTCAGACGCTTCGTTTCCTCCACGCCTGCTCCGATTGCTACGGGGTGGAGCGAACCAGTTCCCGGGTGGGACTCACACCCACTGTGGACCAGCGCCTTTCACGGCGCACACAACTGTAGTACTAGGTAGAGAGGCGCGGCTACCCCGAATACGAACGACCGAATATCGCGCGGGCAGTAATCAAGGAGCCATATATGAGCAAGCTCAAGGGAAAAGTCGTCATCGTTATCGGTGCTTCGAAAGGTATCGGAGCTGTCATTGCGAAGCTCTTCGGTGCCGAAGGCGCTTCTGTCGTTGTGAATTATGTGTCCAGTAGAGAAGGCGCGGACAAGGTGGTAGCCGAGATCGTGAGCGCTGGCGGAAAGGCCGTGGCGGTGGGGGCGGATGTATCAAGAGCTGCGGACGCAAAGACTCTGGTCGATGCCGCTATTAAGAACTTCGGCCATCTGGATATTGTGGTGAACAACTCAGGAGTCTATGAGTGGAAGCCGCTTGAGAAGGCGACGGAGTCCGATTTTCATTGGATGTTCAACATCAATGTCCTCGGACCGCTTTTGGCGACTGAGGCGGCAATCAAGCATCTTGGAGAAGGCGGAAGCAACATCAACATCGGCTCAGGGCTTTCACATCTTTCAGGTGGACCATGCGAAGCCGTGGCGCCAGATTGCGAACGGCATCCACTGGGTCGTATCCGCACGATGCAAATTGGCCGGTATCGGCGGTCGCTCCCATCGCCCTTGAAAGACCGTAGATCGCCTGCAGCACTTCGTCCGGGCTTCGGTATGCGAAAGTTGCATCCCGGAAGAAATGATTGTGCAACCCGAAGGTCAAACCTTCTCGTGTCAGCCTCCGATCGGTCCGCTTTAAAACGCTTTCAGTCCCATAGCCGGTGATGTTGCCGCTTCCCAGCAGCTCCGCGAAACGCACCGCGTCCTCGACGTCGCCATCGTCCTTGATGGTGGCGCATAATTAAGAAACACAGCGAATACCGGCACGATCCAGTTTCGCCCGCGTGCTGCGAAACAAATCGTCGTGCGGATGACGCAACAGCATGAACTCGCCGCGAGACATTTCGATCTCGCGAATACGAAGCGCATTCAAGTGCAGAATCATGTCGTCGATCGAGAGATTGCGATAACTGAATGTACCGATGCCTATATTGAGCCGATGCTGGGCGTGAAGCGGAGCAGCGACGCCGATCAGGCCCGCGGCGCCGGCCATCTTCACAAAATTCCGTCGTGTCGTCACGCAGCGTATCGCTCCTGTTAGGCCCTAATTTGTGCGTTCCCTTGGATTTAAGCTAAGGGGGGATCGATGCGAAGGCTTTCCATGTGGAGGTTGAGACTGTTTCTAACCTTCTAAAATAAAGTGTGCATAGGCGCAAGTGGAGCATTTGGAAAATTGGAATGTCAAGGATCGCGGGATGGGTCGCATCCAGGCGATCGGCCGCAGCTCTACTGGCGTTGCCGCGGCACTCGATCGCAATTACATGGGCGGCTCAGGCAGCAAGACCGACGGAATCGCCTCCAGAGCCAGCGAGATCCCGCCCCAGAGCAAGGCGCGATTGCCCGGCGTGCCGGAGCCGATTCGTGTTATTGCAAATTCGCTTCCCACCAACTGCTGCCGAACAAACTCGATCAGCACCGGATGGCTGCCGACTTCTCCGCCCAAAAGAATCAGACTCGGGTTCAAAATAAGAGATAAATCGATGATGATATCGGCAACAATTTTGGCTCGCTTGCGGACAATTTTTTTCGCGCGCGCGTCTCCAGCCTGCGCCAGGTCCAGGATTGCCACCGCATCCACTTCCCGATCGGCATGCTTTGCGCCCTTGGCGCGCTTCTCGCTCTCTTCGCGCCAACTCTTCAGGATTCCAGAACTCGTCAGCACCTTTTCCAACTCGCCGAACTCATGAATGGTTGGTTGTCTGCGCGAGGTGGAAGGCACGCGAAGATAGCCGATTTCTCCCGCACACCATTGCGAGCCGTGATGAATTTTTCCGTCTAAAAAGATTCCGGCGCCGACATTTGTCCCGATCTCGATCAGGATAAAATCCTTCTCGGACTGCGCGGCGCCGCAGTACTGCTCCCCCTGCGCGGCCAGATTCATATCGTTTTCCACGATGACTGTGCAGTTGACAATCTTGCTAAGCATGGCGCGAAGCGGCACAGACTGCCAGCCTTCCAGCCTGTTAATGGATAGGACGCTTCCCTCTTCCACATTCGTGATCCCAGGCACTCCGACAACCATGGCCAGCAGATGGTTCAGCGTTTTCTTCCTTTTCCGCAGCAGCTTTTTCAACTCCTTCCCGATTTCGCCGCAGATCGCTTCGGGCGT
This sequence comes from Acidobacteriota bacterium, assembly GCA_021791935.1. Taxonomy (GTDB): domain Bacteria; phylum Acidobacteriota; class Terriglobia; order Terriglobales; family Acidobacteriaceae; genus JAKAAZ01. The sequence goes on along the minus strand of JAJYVR010000265.1, from coordinate 1,416 downwards.
GGTATTGCGCTTCGCCAGCGAGATTCTCCGCGTCTCCATCTCGATTCCATTCAGGTCGGTCAGGAGGAAAGAAATACTCCCCGCGGAAATTTCCACCGCGAGCAGGCAACCCCGTTCCGCTTTGAAGCGGATCATATCCGGCGGACGTCCCCCACTCGACTCTCCTTCGCCAAGCGGTTCTATGAGGTTTTTCAGCAGCAGGTCTTTTACGACGTTGGTGACTGTGGGAGCGCTGAGGCCGGAAGCACGGACCAGGTCCGCCCGTGAACACGAACCGAAATCGCGCAAAAGCTTCAGAATGCTATGGGCATTCGTATGCCGCAGCACCGACGGCCTGCCCATTGGGATATTTTTTCTCTTCATTTCGTTCCGGAAAAGACAAGAATCTGACGGCTACTATATGCCATTTTCTAGCAGAACGTCATCCCCAAATGTACCCGGGACGGCAACTTTGCAAACCTTCCTTACAAAAAAGACCTCTTGCATTCCAGTCGCTCAACGTAGATGCTAAACGACCACCCGCTAAAAGCCGGTGGGTCGATTGCGGCTGAAGCCGACCGAAGCGCTTCGCGCTTGGCTACCTCCGTCGCATCAATTCCTGCTGCTGCGTTTGAAATTTCATACGCTGCTGATTTATCAACGTCAGCATCGCAAAAAAGAAATGATGCTGAAAACTCACCGGCTCAAAGCCGGTGAGCTTAAACCTGGAAGCTGGAACTAAAACGGAGACTTTCAATGAAGAATAAGCCCATAAAATATATTGACTTATCGATTTAATGGTGGGCGAGGCGGGAATTGAACCCACAACCCCCGGCTTAGAAGGCCGGTGCTCTATCCGATTGAGCTACTCGCCCGAACGCGCGTTGGCCGCTACGATGACGTCGCTTTATTGTAGCGTTCCGCACACGGTTCCAGATATGTCCAAGCGCGCCATGGTCCAGTTCCCGCTCCGCGTCCAAATGCCGGAGCGACTTCGCCCAGAGAAATCGCACAGAATTATTTGCGGCCCGACAGCAGGACGGGCTCGATCAGCGCCTCCAACGCGGCGGCCCAGGCCGATGCCGCCAACTCCAACGACGCTCCATATCCCCAGACATACAGCGTGGTTGCAAATCCGTTCCGGCAGGGAGTGTTTGGCGTTGCGTTTGCGGGTGCAGTAGCGGCAGGAAACACACGCGCCGGACGCAGGGTAAACTCGCATCGGCTGGCTGGCAGTTCGATAGACCGGGCGACCTCTGTCCACGCGCGGAGCTGTCGTTCGCAGGCCGAAAAACTGGAAAACATTTCAGCGTCGACCGGCAGCAGATCGATGTAGCTGCCATGGGCGTAGGCGAAACCAGGTAGGTCCTCGGCGTCGAACAGCTTTGCCGGATAACTCCATACATCGCACTTGGCGGTGAAGAGGAATGTATCCGG
>JAJYVR010000264.1 GCA_021791935.1 Acidobacteriota bacterium | reverse complement strand
CGGCAATTTCTTCCAGATCGACAGGAGTAATTCCCTTCCCTTGTTTGCCGGTCGATTCCGCAATCAACTGCTCAAACCATGCTCCCATGTCGTAGACGCTGGGCGAAGTGAAAAAGGTGATCTTGTCGTGCCCGGCATTGGCCGCGACCCCGAGAACCAGACCAAGCTTGACGCCAGGATTTTTTTTGATCTCGGTCGAGTGGCAGGCGTCGACAGCGATCTTGGCCCGGGTCAGCAATTTTTCCACATCGAGGCCCATGACGGCGGCGGGAACAATGCCGAAGTTGGAGAGCGCGGAGTAGCGTCCGCCGATTTGGGGATCGCCGTAGAAAATGTGGCGAAATCCATCCGCCTTGGCCACCTGCTCCATGTGCGAGCCGGGATCGGTGACCGCGATAAAGTGCTTGCCGGCTTCCGCGCCGACCGCGTCTTTCATGCGCGCCATGAAATATTGCTTCAGGATGTTCGGTTCCAGCGTGGAACCGGACTTGCTGGACACGATGACGATCGTCTTTTTCAGGTCGACGCTTTGCTCGGCGGCGCGCACCTGCGCCGGATCGGTGGAATCGACAATCGAGAGCCGCGGGAATCCTGGTTGCTGGCCAAATGTTTCCGCCAGCACCTCGGGACACAGGCTGGAACCTCCCATGCCAAGCAGCAGCGCATATTGAAAGCCGGATGCCTTGATGTCCTGGGCAAGCGCGCGAAATTTTGCCAGGTCTTTCTGCTGGCGCTCGACAATGTCGAGCCAACCGAGCCATTTCGACTCATCCTGATGGGTCCACAAGGAAGCGTCGCGGACCCACAGGCGATCGATCTTTCCGTTCTGCCAGTCGGCAACGGCGGCTGAAAAATCCTGTTCAAGCTTTGCTGGAAGCGAATAGCGAATTTCCATGGTGTCGACTTCTCTCATTCTTTGGATTGCGATACGGGGACCTTGTCGGTTGCATCTTTCATGTTAGACGCCGGCGAGGAGAATTTGGGCACAACGTTGTCCTGTTCGGTGCCCGGCGGAAGTCGTCGCTTTGGACGGCGCCAGTTTCTCAAAGTTCTCGCCAACCTTCGGTTCTTCGCGATATTCGTGTTTTATGTCCCCCCAATCATGCAAGAGGCGCCTAGCCGGATGAAGCATTCACGCCTGAAGACAATAGCGGCCAAAACGTTAGCAAACAACCAACGGTTGATCCAAGCGGTCAACCTCTGCGGCAACCTCCTGTAAATCAAGGCCCACCATCCCCACCCAATGATGGAAATCCTGCCAATCGCAATGACGATACCCAAGAGTGGGCGCAAGATATCAGATCGGGAGAACGCTTGCTGATCGGGATCGGCATCGCCACAGTTCTTATCAAGCTCGGGATATGGCACACCTACTCGGGTCAACTGGATCAGATGCGAGAAGCCACACAGGCTGCTACAAAAGCGGCGAATGCTGCGTCTGACGGTTTGGAATTCAGCAACGGGAATTTTGATCGCATGATGTCCCTGGCTCTCGACCAGACCATCGCTCAAATCGAATCTGCTCAAGCTGCCGAGAACGCTGTTAAGACCACCCAAGCCCAAATGCGATTGGATCAAAGAGATTGGTTGGGAGCGCAAGACGAGACATCCTCGATTGCGGAATCCGGACCCCTCCATAGTTCCGTCTCTGCAATCAACAAGGGAAGGAGTCCCGCGATTGAAATCTATTGCAGAATCGCCGGAACAACTAAAGCAAAGGGCGATGCTTTTCATGAATCCGATATCGTTTATCCACCTGGACTGCCCATCGTTAGGCAGGGCACACTTTTCCCAAACGCGCAATTTCCTCTCACAAGGCTGGCGGTCCGCCGATGAACCCCGCGAAGCAAAAGATTTGGTTCGAAAACGTTCAGGATGGCACGTGGATTCAATACTTCTTCGGCGAAATCCGGTATAAGGATGTTTTCGGAGTAGATCATTGGACACATTTTTGTACATCCTATGTCCCCGAAACAAAAGGCGGAACGCCATGTGGCGTTTACAACGAAACTGACGACCGGCAGGGCAAACGTAAAGGCCACTAGTGCTGACATGTGCGTCACCGTTTTATCGCCCCTTACTTACTCTTTGAATCCTCCTGGCAAATCGACACTGGGTCGGAATGGATGACGATGGATGGGTGTTTTCTTCCTGACGCGGAACGTGCAAGGTGGAAGAAGCGACGACCATTACCGTCATCGTCGCTGCATAACGTTGCGCGTTGGTTACAGGGGAATGAACATCCGGTTACGATTTTTCGCAAGCGATTGTGAAGGATGTAGAACGAGGACCGGAGAAAACGGAGTTGGATTTTCGCGTCTTACAATGGAAGGGACGACACGATTCGGCGCGGTCGCGGGCGCGCGCCGAACGGCAAAGTCGCATCGACAATTTTGAGAAAGCAGGAAAAGGAAAATGGACATTCAGACGATCGATCAGCAGTACAGCCAGCTACAAAGCGCTTCGCAACAGGTGGAACAGGAACTGAAGGAGCTGGCAACGAAGCTGCAGGCGGAGTCGACGGGTGGGAATCCGCAGGCCCGCGAATGGGTGCTGGATTTGAAAGAGATTGCGCTGGCCATCCAGTCGCAGCAGCAGCAGACAATGAACCTGCTGCAGGCCATCCACGGTTTCGTGGCGAATCAAAATCAGGGCTACGGCGCGGGTTATCCGTCACCCGTGCAGGGCGGCTATCCGCAGCCTGGATTTGTCCCTGGGAGCGGTCCGGGAGCGGCGCAACCAATGGGCGGGCTAGGAGGATTTTTGCAATCGGGCTTTGGTCGCGCCATGGAAATGGGCCTGGGATTCGGCCTGGGCGACGACCTGATGCGGAAGTTGTTTTAGATCGGTCGCGGTCCGATGGCAGGCGACAACGGAATGGGCGGAGCGCACCGGTCTTGAACGCGCCTCTGCCAGCCGTTTGTAGGGGTCACTTCGGCAGGAAGCCTAGGACCAGGTTTCTTTGGGGGGAAACACGGGGAGTGGATGTTGCTAGGCTCGCCGAACCAGTTGCCGGACGCGACCGCCCTGCTCGGTAATGCCGTCGAGGACGCCTTCCAGGCGACCCAACATCTCATGACCGTCCTGCAGCAAGTCCGGAACATGCTTCCAAAGTTCCTTCATCGCATCCGGGTCCTCGGATAGGATGACCGCTGCTCCCAAACCTGAAGCTGTCAACGCGGCCTTCTTTCGTCCGGTCAGCAACAGTGCCGCTGCGGCAACCAAAGATCCGGCTGCCAGCGCCCGCAACCAAGTCATTTCCTGTTCCATATCGGGGTACTCCTTATGGCAAACTCTATCAGATAACAGATGCGACCGGGTGCCATTTCCGTTGCGGAAAACTGGTACGAAATATGCATTATGGGAAGGGCCCCATTTTCAGGAACTTGCTGCGACGGTTCGGGAGCTTGCTGGGACGGCGTTTGCCATGCGCAAGAGCTTGCACACACTCGCAGTCCGCGCATTCAAGACAGTTGAGACTCGGCGCGATTGCGGCGTGCCCATGGAAAGGCCCGCCAGGCATAGATTGCAAGGTTCACAACGCAGACGGCCACTCCGCAGATTGTCAGCGCCATCACCGACACGTTGGGGTAGACCAGCGAGCTGATGGAGTGCAGCAGGAAACCTCCGTTATCCGGGGCCAGGCCGGCGCGGCGCTGAAAAAAATCCTCGGCCATCGTCAATGGACACGGCCAGGGTCCGATCTCCACCGCGATGCCCCACAGCAGCGAGGCGATGTGGAATGCGGTCAGCCAGCGGCGGCCGGATGTCCAGAAGGCGCCGAAGATCACCCACAGGATCCACGCAAGATGCAGGAGCAACACCAGAATGGCGGCCGTGTTGTCGAAATCTGCCGCTTTCATCGGCC
>JAJYVR010000027.1 GCA_021791935.1 Acidobacteriota bacterium | reverse complement strand
CCAGCCTGATTCTGATCGATGGCGGACTGGGCCAGCTCCACGCTGCTGCCGCCGCGCTGGAGGAGTTGAGCTTCACCAGCCAGCCGCTGGCCGCAATCGCAAAACGGGAAGAAGTGATCTACGTATATGGCCAGGAGGATGAACCCGTGGTGCTCGATCGCCACTCGCCCGTCCTGCACATGGTCCAGCGAATCCGGGACGAGTCTCACCGCTTCGCCATCGCCTACCATCGCAAACGGCGTGAAATGCGCGACCGCGACTCCGACCTGCTGCGCATTCCCGGCGTCGGCGCACAGACCCGCACCCGCCTCATCACCCACTTCGGCAGCCTGCGCGCCATCCAGTCCGCTACTTTTGAAGCATTGCAAGCAGTCGTCTCGCGCAAAGTCGCCGAAGCCATCTGCGCCCATTTTCAGCCTGCAAACTTGCCGCCAGAAGAGATTGGATAGAATCAAGAAATTGCAGATCCTGCAACCGGAATCTGCTACCGTGCTGGAAATAGCTAACAAATTCGCAGTGGTAGTAAAGCGTTGCGTGATAAGCTCCGCGTGTTGCTATTAATCTTTCTTCTATGTCGGGCTATCAATCTTGTTGAGCGGTGGCCTAGCACCGGTATCCAGAATCGCTTGGTTCATCCATCCTCGTTCAATTAGACCCACTTGTTTGGAGTCAGACAATACGTAATAAAACCAGTATGCTGCACCGAGGGGCCCGGTTGCCCTCTTTTTCTCTGTATCAAGATGCATACCCATTCGGTCTCGCACGCTAGTCGTTGCCAGCCCGACATAAAGAACATCACCACCGAAGGTTGTCAGCACATAACAGCCAGGGTGCGTAGGAACGTATGAGTGACGAGACCAAGCGAATAGCTCACGTTTGGAAGGTAGCGGAGAAAGGCGCTCGACTTTCATAGATGAAGGCTTCATCAAAGGACTATGTCTCCAGCGCCGTCCTGGACATTGATGGCCTGACTTAACGCGTTTGCAAGCTTTCGCACGCCGGCAGTATTCAGCCCCGAAGCTACGCTTCCGCGTTCCCACCACTCGGGCGATGACATACCAATATTCTCACCGCTAAGATTTGCGAAGCCGCGCCTGAGAACCTCTTTGATAGTGTCTTTTTTAAAGTCGCGGCGGTTAGCAAGATAAAGAAACACTGTCGCAGACGAAATATGAAACAGATCAACTCCGTTAGTCTTGAATATAATCGATGACTTTTCGTTTTCCGGGTTCACTAGAAGCTCAACAATGGCCTTCCAATAGTTAGACAGCATCTTAGGGCGATTTACATCAAAACTTGCGTCTGCTAATGGATTGTTCACGGAGAAGATGTATTTCTTAATAGAGTTGACGAAGCTTTTTTGATTGATCGTTGCATCTACCGCCTCATCATTAGCCATCCGAATTTTGTTGAGCCACGGAGAATTGCTATCCGTGTTGAGATATTTTGCGACTGTCAGTGCCCTGGCATCTTCTCCTTTTTCCACCTGCCGCCTTATCCAACGTGGGATTGTTGGCATATCCTCAATATCCACCATGCCGCTGAGTCTAGCGATGATCTGTTGTTCCACTGCTTTATCTACCGAGCGTTGAGTCGTGTTAACAATAAGGAAGTGACACATCTGACTGACATCATCGAGGCCAATCGCGACATTGACTGGAACCTCGAAATCCAATAGCACTGGGTTTTTGTCTGCCGCTGCGACGAGTCCCGCTATGCGGTGCTGTCCATCGACCACATTGAACGGCCCAACATCACGCACGTCAAATGTGATGGAGTTCGTTGATGCGTTGAAGGGAATGTCTTTGCTCGTTGCAAGAAAAAGAGAGGTTGGAAGGAATGCATCTCCTTCGACCTGCCCATCAAGCAAATAATCAGTTAGCTTTTTAGCTCGACCTAGATTGAGAAGTCTCTGAAATCCGGGGCCATCTCCATCAGGGTCTAATTTGTTAATTTGGTAAAAACCGGGCAGTTTAAGTTCGCGTACTGTTACTGACGTTGCATAGAGCTTTAAGGAGCCTTGACGAACCAAAGCAGCTGGACGGGTTATTGATGGCACAAGACACCTCACCACGAAAAGTACGTCAATTATATGGCCTTGAAATGGCCGCGACAATCTCGATCGAACATGAGAATCGCGTGAGCGACCAGGTCCGGGATGGCGAAGGCACTTGCACAAAAAAGTGGCCGCCTATTTACCAGATGCGGACGCGGTCCGGCGGCGTCAGGTACAGCGTCTGCCCTGGCTTCACATCGAACGCCGCATACCAGGCATCGATGTTGCGAACTGTGTCCGCGCGATATTCCGCCGGCGCATGTGGGTCGGTCATCACCTGACGGCGCAGCGCGGCTGGCCGTACCTTCGATCCCCAGTTCTGCCCAAACGCGATGAAGAATTGCTGGTCGCCAGTGAATCCATCTTGTTCGGGTGCAACTTTGCCTCCAAGTGATGCCCGATATCCGTCGAACGCGGCTGAAATTCCAGCAACATCCGCAATGTCTTCCGCCAGCGTCTGCCTGCCATTCACATGCACGTCGGGAAACGGCATATAGGTGTCGTACTGCGCCGCCAGCTTCGCCGTAGCCGCATTGAAATGCGCCAGGTCGGCGGGGGTCCACCAGTCGCGCAAACGGCCCTTGGCATCGAACGTACTGCCCTCGGTATCGAAGGTGTGGCTGATTTCATGTCCGATGACCGACCCAATCGCTCCGTAGTTGACTGCGGCCGGGGCCTTCGCATCGAAGAAGGGCGGTTGCAGAATCGCTGCCGGAAAATTCAATGCGTCCTGCAGCGGCAGGTTCACCGCGTTCACCGTCTGCGGCGTCATCGACCATTCCTTGCGATCGACCGGCTTGCCCAACCGCGCGACTTGCTGGCGATAGCGAAACGTTCCGGCACGCTGAATATTGCCGAAGATGTCATCCGGCTTCACTTCATAACCGTCGTAGCTGTGCCAGGTTTCCGGATAGCCGACGCCCACGTACAGCGCGTTCAGTTTCGCCTCGGCTTCCGCTTTGGTCGCCGGAGCCATCCACGTCAGCGCTTCGATGCGCACGCGATAGGCAGCGATGATGTTTGCCACCATGGCCTGCGCCGCCGCTTTCGCCTCCGGGGAGAAGTAGCGCTGCGCATAGATTTTTCCGACCGCGTCACCCAGCAAATCGTCAACCACAAAAACGCCGCGCTGCCAGCGCGGCCGCTGTTGCGGAACGCCCACGAGGGTCTTGCCGAAGAAGTCGAACCGTTCGTCCGCCAAGGCTTTTGGCAGCACTCCCGCATACTCTTCAATCGCGTGGTACGCCAGCCAGTCTTTCCATGTGCCCACAGGCGTCGATGCCACCAGCGCGGACTCCCCCGTGAACGCATTCGGCTGCCAGACGATGAAGCTCGCCTGGTTTGCCAGCCCCGCGGCGCGGAAATACTCCGCCCAGTCCAGTCCAGGGGCCTTGGCGGCAAAGTCCGCCCGCTTCCAGGTGTTGTCGGCTTTGTGGATGTCTTCGTTGTCGGCCAGGCTGGTATGCGTTTTTGCGATTGCCTGCTCCAGCGCAATCACGCGAGCGGCGCGCCCATCGGCGTCGTCGAATCCGGCAAGCCGAAACATCGCCGACACATGGGCCTGATACTTCGCCTGGATCTCCTTCATGTGAGCGCTGTCGCCCAGATAGTACTCGCGGTCGGGCAACTCCAGGCCGCCTTGCAGGAGGTATGGGTTGTAATGTTCCGGATCGTGAAAGCCGGGCGCGACCCAAAGACCGAAAATATTTGCAGTATGGAAGTTGGTGTTGTTCAGCGGATCCACGTCGGCCCGCAGGCTCTGGCCCAATGCGCGGGCCAGTTCGCGTTGGGTATGGATGGCGGCGATGGCGGCCAGTTGTGGATGAAGCGGCGTCAGCCCCTTGGCCTCGATCGCGGCCTCGTTCATATAGGAGTTATAAAGATCGGCGATTTTTCGCGCATTCGACCCCGCCGGAGCGTCGGCCTTTGCCGCTTCCTGAATCAACGCCGCCGTGTTCTTATTGGCCGTGTCGTCCAGCGTGGAGAAAACACCCACAGCGGCGCGGTCCGCGGGAATCGCCGTCCGCTTGATCCAGTCGCCATTGGCATACAGATAAAAATTGTCGCCCGGCGTCACCGACCGGTCCATATTGGCAACGTTGATGCCGTGCATTTCCTGCTGCGGTGGATTCTTTGTGGTCTGCGCATGGGCGAGTAGGAACGACGGTGCAAGAACCATGCAGGCAGTCGTGATGGCGATAAAATTGATGGATGGACGAAATCTCATGCGAGCGCTCTCTTGAGTCAGCTGCGATTGTCCCGCAACTGTCGGCAGATACAACCGCTTCGTGGGCACCGATCAGGGTAGCACGTACGAAATTGCCATGGACCGTAGAGCATTTGTCAGTCCGCCGGAGCTACACTGAATGTCCGGATCCCGCGTCATGCAATGACGAGACGATAAGACAACCACCGTGCGCATCCTGACACGCTACATCCTCGGCGAAGTCCTCTCCCACACTCTGGTGGGCATCGGGCTGTTCACGTTTGTCCTGTTCATGCCCCAGTTGGTGCAGATTCTGGAGCTTGTGGTGCAGGATGGCGCGTCTCCCATGAGCGTTTTGAAGCTGGTCGCGTTTACCCTGCCAAATTCCCTGACCGTCACCATTCCGATGGCGCTGCTGGTCGGCGTATTGCTGGGACTCAGCCGGCTGGCTGCCGACAGCGAAGTGACGGCCATGCGCGCCTGCGGCTTCGGCGTGTTTCAGTTTGTCCGCATTGTCGCCATGGTCGGCGTGGCGGCGTGGTTCCTCGGTTTATTCAATTCCCTCTACCTGGCGCCCAAGGCCACCACCGCCATGTTGAAGGTGGAAAACTCTCTGCGGGATTCGCAGGCAACGTTTCAGGTCCAGCCGCGAGTGTTTTATGAGGATTTCCGCAATTCCATCCTGTATGTCCAGGATGTCCGGCTTGGCCGCCATGCGTCCGTTTGGTCGCATGTGTTTCTGGCCGATATCAGCGATCCCGTCTCTCCGAAAATTACCCTGGCGGAACAGGCCACCGTGGTCGCCGGTCGGCATCATCAACTGCTCATGCGGCTGCGCAATGGCGAGCAGCATGAGATGCCGCCCAACGATCCCGGGACCTACAACATCTCCACCTTCGCGCAGACAGACCTGCCAATCCAGATCGGCAGCGGCCAGGATACGACGCGCATCGGCCATAGCGACGTGCCCATTCTGGCGATGTCGAACCGTCAACTGTCCGAACGCGCCCATTCCGCGGACGGCCGCTTGTACCAGATAGAACTGCAGAAACGCTATGCCTATCCCACCGCGTGCCTGGTCCTGATGTTGGTGGGCATCCCCCTGGGATTGTCTTCGCGACGCGGCGGCAAGAGCATGGGCTTTGTGCTCACCATTTTTCTTGTCTTCATCTACTACTTCCTCTCCTCGACCGGGATGGCATTGGCCAGACAGCAAAAGATCCCTGTCCTGCTGGGAGTGTGGGGAGCGAACCTGATCTTCGGCATGGCCGGATTGTTGCTCCTGTATCAGATGACACGCGGCACCGTCCGCTTTCCCATGCCGCGGGTTGGCGACAAGGTGCGCAAAGTCTTTCGCAGAGGGGCCGAGCCCGCAACCGGCGCCGTATTTGGGGCCCTGCCGCGACGCACGTTGTATGAAGGCTTTCCGCTGATTCTCGACGATTACGTGCTGCGCTCGTTTGTCGGCAGCTTCCTTTTGGTGGAAATCAGTTTCGTGATGTTGTCGCTGATTTTTTCTTTGTTTGAGCTGCTCAGCGACATCATCCGCAATCACGCCTCGCTGGAGATTGTTGGTGAATACCTGCTGAACCTGACTCCGAGCATGATCTACACCATCACGCCCCTCAGCGTGTTGATCGCGGTCCTGGTAACGATCGGGACGCTGAATCGTTCCAGCGAACTGACCGCAATGAAGGCCACCGGCATCAGCCTCTATCGCGCCGTGGCGCCGATTTTCATGATCGCCGCCGTCCTCTCCGTCGTGATGTTCGCCTTCGACCAGTTCTACTTGCCCAATGCCAACCGCAAGCAGGAAGCGCTGCGCAGCGAGATCAAGGACAAGCCGCCCCGCACCTTTCTGCGTCCCGACCGGGAATGGGTGTTCGGAAGGGCCAAACCCAATGAAGGCTCGCGCATTTTCTATTACGAATATTTCGATTCCGCGAACAATCGCTTTGCCAATCTGACCGTACTGGAGTTTCAGCCCAACAGCTTCGTCCTTGCCGGGCGCATTTTCGCATCCGACGTGGTCTGGGACCCGCAGCAACGCCAATGGACGTTCGAAGACGGATGGGAACGGACCTTTCAAGGAGGCACGATTGCTTCCTACCGGAAATTCACCCATGAAGTGTTTCCCAACATCACCGAACAGCCTGGCTATTTCAAGAAAGAAGATCTCCAATCGTCCGAGATGACCTTCTCGGAACTGGCCCGCTATGTCCACGATCTGAGCCAGAGCGGTTTCGACACTTTGCCGTTGCGCGTACAGTTGAATAAAAAAATTGCGTATCCGTTGGTCACGCTTGTAATGGCGATCCTTGCGGTCCCTTTTTCGCTCTCCACGGGACGGCGCGGCTCCCTCACCGGCGTTGCTGTCGCCATCGTCGTTGCCATCGCATACTGGATGGCCGCGGGACTGTTTGAGGCGATGGGCAATGTGAACACGCTGCCCGCGGTGCTGGCCGCGTGGTCGCCCGATCTGATGTTTGGCTTGGTTGGCGGATACCTCCTCTTGCGTACGCGGACGTAAAGAGCCAAATCCAGCGAGAACAGACCTGCAATTTCCGGTCGTCATCCGTCTTGACTACAATGAATTTAAGAAGGCACCGCTTTGACCCTGTTCGAAAATCTGCGGCCACTGTTTCCCTACATGCGACGCTATCGCCGCGGATTTCTGCTGGGCGGCTTCTTCGCTGTCTGCAGCAACGCCATCTGGGTGCTCTTTCCAGAGGTCATCCGTCGCGCGATCGACGACATGACCAGGCATTTGAGCTATCGCGGCATCCTTTTCTACGCCGGGATTCTGGTTGCCGTGGCGCTGTCGAAGGGCGTCTTCCTTTTCCTCACCCGATGGGTCCTCATTGGCATCTCGCGCGATATTGAGTACGACCTGCGCAACGATCTGTTCCGCGTGCTGGAGCGCCAAGCCCCCTCCTACTTCCAGGAAAATCGCACCGGCGACATTATGGCGCGCGCGACCAATGACCTGAACGCGGTCCGAATGCTGCTGGGTCCGGCCATTATGTATAGCGCGAATACGCTGCTGTTCACCGTGGGCGCGCTGGTTTTCATGCTCCGTATCAGCCCCTGGTTGACGCTGCTGGCATTTGTGCCGCTGCCGGCGGCCAGCATTCTGGTGCAGTATTTCGGGCGCAAAATTCACGAGCGTTTTGAACGTATCCAGGCCATGTACTCCGATATCTCCGCGCGGGTGCAGGAAAATGTTTCCGGCGCCCGCCTGGTGCGTGCCTTCGCGCAGGAAGAGGCGGAGATTTCCGCCTTCGAGCGCGCCAATGCGGAGTACGTTCGTCGCGCATTGCGCCTGGTCCGGCTCATGGGAATGCTGTGGCCAACCCTGGAATTCATGCTCGGACTCTCTCTTGTCGTCGTCCTGCTCGTAGGCGGCCATGAAGTCGTCGACGCAAAAATTTCCGTGGGCGCCTTCGTTGCTTTTACCACCTACATGATGATGCTGACCTGGCCTGTGATTGCCCTGGGTTGGGTGGTCAACCTGGTGCAGCGCGGCACGGCATCGGTGACCCGCATCCATGAAATTCTCATCGCGGAACCGTCCATCTCCGACGCCACCTTGCCTGCGACCGGGGCCGTCGCAACGGAAATCCGCGGCGAGATTGAATTTCGCAATCTCAGCTTTACTTACGACAACTCCACCGCCCCGGTGCTGCGAAATATCGATCTCCGCATTCCCGCGGGCAGCAGCTTTGCCATTGTCGGCCCCACCGGCTCTGGCAAGACCACACTGGTCCGCCTCATTCCTCGGCTGCTCGAAGCGGAACGGGGGGTGCTCCTGGTGGATGGCCATTCTGTCATGGATTATCCGCTGGCTAAATTGCGAGGAGCGATCGGATTTGTTCCGCAGGAGACATTCCTCTTCAGCGAATCCATCCGCGAAAATGTCGCCTTTGGCGCGCCCGCCGCAACTGAGGAAGAAATCCTTCAAGCGGCCGCCACAGCGCATATCCGCGACGAAATACTTGAGTTCCCCAAGGGATTCGACACCCTGGTGGGCGAGCGTGGCATTACCCTCTCCGGCGGACAAAAACAGCGTACAGCCATTGCCCGCGCGCTGGTGCGCGACCCGCGCATCCTGGTCCTCGACGACGCGCTGTCGAGTGTCGACACATTTACCGAAGAGCGCATTCTGCAGGGGCTGGCGGAAGCCATGCGCGGCCGCACCACAATCTTTATTTCTCACCGCGTTTCCACCGTGCGCCACGCCGATCAGATTGCCGTACTGGTCGATGGCTCCATTGTCGAGTTGGGCACGCACGACGAACTGGTCGCGCGCAACGGCTACTATACCCAACTGCACGAAAAGCAAATGCTGGAAGAGGAACTCTCCGTCGTCGGTTGACTGGCGTCCCCGTTTCGATGGCCGGAGATGCGGATTTGGTCCGGCGATCGACCGCCTCGGCTTTCGTCAGACGCCTCCGCTGTCAAGTTGGCGGCACAGGTCGTCGGGTTGATGGCAATGGGCAATGGCTGTCTCCCGAGAGATGCGATTCGCGCGAACAAGCTCGCCGAGAGATTGGTCCATCGTCGTCATTCCTTCGCCGCGCGCGATCGTGATTTGCGATCGAATCTGGTGATCGTGCCCTTGCCGGATCAGATTGCGCATGGCGAAATTCGCCAGCATGACTTCCGTTGCCGGATAACGGCCGGTGCCGTCCGAAGCGGGAACAAGTTGCTGAGCAACGATCGCCAGCAAGGCCAGCGATAATTGTTGCCGTATCTGCTGTTGGTGTCCGGCAGGAAAAATATCGAGGATGCGGCTGATGGTCTGGGCTGTGTCGTTGGTGTGCAGCGAAGAAAGAACAAGATGGCCGGTTTCCGCAGCCGTCAGGGCCGCGGACATGGTTTCTGCGTCGCGAATTTCTCCAATCAAAATTACGTCCGGATTCTGCCGAAGAACGGAGCGCACGGCTTCGGCAAACCCGCAGGCATCGCCCCCTACTTCGATCTGCTCCACAATGGAGCTGCGATTGGGGTGTTCGTACTCGATGGGATCTTCAATGGTGATAATGTGATCGCGACGGCGAGCGTTGATCAGGTCGATGAGCGCCGCCAGAGAGGAAGTTTTTCCGCAGCCGGTGGGGCCCGTGAACAGCACGAAGCCCTGCCGGCGCTCGGCGAGCGGCGCCAGGATAGCGGGAAGATGCAGCGATTCAAGAGACGGGATCTGCGCGGGAAGCAGCCGGATCGCGGCAGCCATGGTCCGACGCTGAAAATGAATGTTGGCGCGAAAACGACCGATGTTGGGTCGCATAAAGCAAAAGTCGATCGACCGGTTCTTCTCGAGTTCTTCAGACAGTGCGACGGTCAGCAAGGGTTGCAGGTAACTGCGGATTTCTTGGGTTGAAGCCAGTGCGGTACCGGCGGTCGCCAGGGTGCCGTTGATGCGAAAGGCGATGGGAGAGTTGGCGACAAGCAGCAGGTCCGACGCGTGCCGCTGCGTGGCCAGGACCAGGAGTTGGTCCAGATCGCGCGGGCTGGCGGCGGTTTTGTCGCTGGAACGTGGAACGCGAATAGCTGTGCGATTCAGTTCCGCGACAAGGCGGGCGAGTTCGCTGTCGTTGGCGGACATCGAATCCAGTATGCCTTAGAATCGCGCGGCCATAAAGTGGGCCGTACAGGATGCAGCGATTCCTGAACAGCGTGGGAGATTGTGACGAATCCGGAGTGGAGTCTTGGAGATGGCCGGGTTTGGGCTGGAAGAGGAGAGTCGTGATGGTTGTTTTTTGGCCGCAGAGAGGCAGAAACAGAGCAATGAGAGACACCAAGACCCGGGTGGCTGAAAGAGGCAAATTTGACCGCGACAGGTTGAGCAACGCCAAGCGGGCGAATGCGGCGGATCGCCCAGACAGGGTGGTTGAAATGAAGTATTGGCAGATTTCCGCGGCCATGACTTTTACCCGGAAATCTTTGGACTTGCCAAGACGAAGGGCTGGTTTCACGTTGAGATAGAGAAAGGCATGAATGGGGATGAATGCGAGAAAGGTCATGAGCAGGAAGCATTCGATGGCAGCGGGGTCGTGTTTCAAGACACGATCGGCGTGCCAAGCCGAATGGACCAGTTCGTTGAAGCCATGGTTTTCGATGTCCCATCGCTGGCGCCCAAGACCGACGGCACGGTGTACGGGAAGTTGCGCTGCTGGGAGCGTTGTTACCCACATCCAATCGCTGCTTCGGATCTCGTCTTTCTTGTCGAGTCGCCGTCGTACCGCGCAGGTCTCCAGCGAGCGAATGACCCGCGGGGGACCCTTCACCTCCGGCCATGAAACCAAGTCGCGAATGTCCTGCCAAAGGCAATCTCGCGCGCGAAAGGTTCCCGGAACAGGCTGCGCTATGTTGCACAGCCCGGCGGCATCTTGATCGAGGTTGCGGCGTTCATCCTTGAGGTCCATCAACGCGCGTTTCCGGCGATCGAGCAAGAAGTTGAAGAAGTGGGCTTTGGCTGGATGAAAAACTTGGTTGCGGAATCGCTGGATGTGGGTATGCGAAAGTCATCGCACCAGCAGCGATGGTTTTTCCACTGGGATGGGGACCTGTTCGACAATTTCGACGTTGAAGCCCTGCAGCGCGGGGACGTGCGTGGGCGTATTCGTCAGCAAACGGATCTTGCGGATTTTCAGGTCGGAGAGGATCTGGCCGCCCAACCCTACCTGCCGCAGGATGCGATACTGGCGGTCCTCGCTCCGCTCATGCGCGCGTATATCGTGATGAAAAACCAGTCGCGCCTCTGGGCCCTTGGTATCGATCCCAAAACCCTTGGCGTTGTTGTGCAGGTAGATCAACGCGCCTCGTCCGGCTTCCGCAATCGTTTGCAGCGAACGACGCACGACCTGCTGGCAATCGCATAAGGGAGTGCCAAAGACATCGCCGGTCAGGCAGTGGGTATGCACGCGCACCAAGATGGGTCCATCGATGTCCGCCACATCGCCGTAGACAAGAGCAACATGGCTTTCGCCGCCATCCACTTCGCTCTCGTACGCGATCATGCGGAACTCGCCAAACGGGGTGGGCAGCATCGATTCCGCCACGCGATAGATGTTGCGTTCGTTCTGCAGGCGATAGCGGATCAGTTCCGCGACCGTGAGCAACTTGATGCCATGCTCGCCGCAGAACTCCATCAGGTCAGGCACCCGCGCCATCGTGCCATCGTCCTTCATGATTTCGCAGATCACCCCGGCGGGAATCAGGCCGGCCATGCGCGCCAGATCGACCGACGCTTCCGTCTGGCCGGCGCGCACCAACACGCCGCCGCGACGCGCGCGCAGCGGAAATACGTGTCCCGGGCGCGCCAGGTCCGCGGCGCCGGATTTCGGATCGATGGCGACACGGATCGTGTGGGCGCGGTCGTGCGCGGAGATTCCCGTGGTGACGCCTTCGCGGGCTTCGATGCTCTCGGTAAATGCGGTGCCGAACCGCGAGGTGTTCTCTTCCGTCATGGGGCGCAGACGGAGATGGTCGGCGCGATCTTCGGTGAGCGCCAGGCAGATCAGTCCCCGCCCAAAGCGCGCCATAAAATTGATGGCTTCCGGAGTGACGAACTCCGCCGCCAGGGTCAGATCGCCTTCGTTCTCGCGGTCTTCGTCATCCACCACCACGATCATGCGTCCGTCCCGGATTTCTTCCAGGGCAGTCGGAACATCGACAAAGGGAGTGGACGCGATCATTGCACTTATTGTACCGACACTGTCCGTTCCATAGTTTTACGGGAATTTTACGGGCAAAAGAAATGCCACCCCCGATGGAGGCGGCATCTCCGCATACAACCTGTTTTTACAGCGAGGATTCGATCTCAAATCCCCAGGCTTCAAGAAGCGCTTCCGGAATGTACTTCGAGTTCTTGTTCCGGCGTGCCCATTCCCGCAGGCGGGTGGACCGAATGTACTGGTCAGGGGTCAGTTTGTACTCTTTGACAACCTGCTCAAAAGAAGTGACCGTAGGCACGACCGGACCGATCGGTTCGGGCTTGCCCCAGTTTGGATTTCCGCGGCGTTTTGCCATGAGTTCGCTGTTCCTTTGCGGGCTAGAATTTGTGCGGGTTCAACGAGAGAGTGTGCAATCGACCTTGCAGCGGGGGCGCGAAGGCGTGAACCATCTGTTATTTTACGAAGAATTTCTCCAAAAATCAATAGCGAGATGGATGCGGACGCAGCTTTCGATGCGCCGACGCAAGCCCAAGTCCCGCTGCAAGCCGCACAAACAAAAGGAGATCTAACCATTGGCTAAGGATGGATGTGGAGTGCTTGACGCAGCAACGTCTCCGCTCCCCGCCAGAAAATCTGCACGCCGATCGCGAGCAGAATGAAGGAGATGATACGAAGAATCCCGTGGATCGTCTGCTGGGAAACCTTGCGCGCCAAGACCGGCGCGTACCCGTAAGCAAAATAGACCATGACGCATAGCACAACAATCGCCAGGAAGAACCCCAATTGGCTGAAAATGCTATCGATCGCGGTTGACTGTTCGGCGTGAGCAGCCAGTGTGAGCGTAACCACCACCGTCCCTGGGCCGGCTGTCAGCGGAAAAGTAAAAGGATAGAAGACCTTCGAATCGAGCGCCTGCAACGAACTGGAAGGACGAGGGGCCTCCGCCAAGGCGGGAACGTCCGGCTCATTCAGCAATTTCCACCCCATTGAAGCAAGTACTAGGCCGCCCGCAACCTGGATGACTGGAAGAGAGATGCCAAAAAACGTCAGGACCAGCGCTCCCGCCAGATCGACCACCATCAAAAACAGCACAGTATAGAACGCGATCTTACGCGCCAGCCGCCTGTATACAATTGCATCGGCGGGACCTGCGAGCCCAAGAAACAACATCGCCGAGCCGAGCGGGTTGATCAAGGGAAACAAGGCGCTGAAGGCAATCGTAAAGAAGTCGAGTGTTCGAACTATCAGCGGCCCAATCTCTGTGTGCATGCTTGGTTTACTGTAGCAAAGCGCCTGCGCAGAGACTGAAGAAACGTCTGAAACCTGCGCCTGGCAACAAAACACCGGGCCGGTCTTCGACCCGTCTGGCAACATTCCTGCGCCCGCTGAACTACGCGGCGGAACCGACTACGCGTGGCTGTCCCGCAAGCTGCGAATTTTGTCGTGGGACTCAAGGACATGCGTCTGCTGGTCGCGCAGCAGATGAGCAATGTTGCCGGGCAAAGTTTCGGTCAGAGCTTCCGCATATTTTGCCTTGGCCGCATCCTCGCCTTGTTCCGCTGTCTCCAGCAAGGTGGAATCTCCTCCGCCCAATTTCGCCTTCAGGTCCCCCCAAACGCGCTCGACCGTGCCAGCCGCTGTGCCGCCCTCGTTGACGTCACGCACGCCGAGGCGATGGAGTTCATTCTCCAACTCCGCCGCATATTCCGCCCGGACCTGCGTCTCTTGCAAAAGAAAATGCTTGGCAGATTCATCTTTCAGCTCACTGCCGATGGCCGCCAAACCCTTCTGCCCGTCATGCAGCACCTGAATCACCGACCGTACGACACGAATGGCATTATCGTTGTTCGACAAGTTGGGGCCACCTCTTTGCAATCGGATGGCGGCAACCGTTTTTATGTTGTACCGTTGGCCAGCCGAAGCAGCCCATTAGCCTCCATTGACAGCGATGTATCCCCTGAAACAGCGGACGGACAAAAGGCTGTTTCCGCGACCCAGGGCGTCGGCGAAAGTCGCAGGCCGGATGGTATAGTGGGTCTTAGCGCATTCCGCGGAAGTGGTGAAATGGCAGACACACCATCTTGAGGGGGTGGCGCCGAAAGGCATGGGGGTTCAAGTCCCCCCTTCCGCACCAGGAACAAAGCTTTTTGTCGCCATTGCGCCCATCGTTTTCTACTCGAAAGTGACCCAATGATCTATCTTTTTACCGTTCTTCATGTCCTCGTTTGTTTTGTCCTGATCGGGATCATCCTGTTGCAGCCGGGCAAGGGCGCGGACCTGGCAGGCGCGTTCGGCGGGCAGGGCTCGCAGACGGCCTTTGGCCCGCGCGGGACCGTCAATGTTCTCACCAAGGTGACCACCTGGGCGGCGATCGTTTTCGCCATTACGTCCATTTCGCTGACGGTCCTCGTGGCGCGCCACAGCTCGGGCCGCTCGGTGCTGCAGGGCGTGCAATCGACGCCCGCGCAGAGTCGGCACAGCAAATAGCTGCCTGAACAACCGACGCGCTGAATCCCGATGCAATACATCAGGAGTCGGGCCGCGCAACCGCATCGGCGGCTGGCTCTTGGGCGCGGTTTTCCTGCTGAATCGACCTGCCATTCTTCGCGGCTCATTCCTTTATGATTCATGAGATTTTCCCGGTCGGCCCGCTCGCCTGCAACTGCAGCGTTCTCGCGGACGAAACTACGCTGCGAGCGACCGTCATCGATCCCGGCGCGGACATCGAGAAGGTCCTTGCTGTCCTGAAACAGCATCGCCTCACCGTGGAGCAGATCGTTGTGACCCACGCGCACATCGACCATGTGGGCGGAGCGGAGCGGCTGAAACGTTTGACCGGCGCTCCCATCTATATGAACCAGCACGACCTGCCGCTGCTGAAAATGATGGATATGCAAGCGGGATGGCTGGGAGTCCCTGTGCCAGAAGTGGCTGCGCCGGATGTCGATGCCTCCGATCTGCTGACGCTGACCATCGCTGGAGAACCCGCGCAAGTGCTGCACACGCCGGGGCACACGGAAGGCAGCATTTGCCTGCACCTGCCAACGCCGCAACTGCTGCTGGCGGGCGACACCCTGTTTGCCGGATCGATTGGACGCACCGATCTACCCGGCGGCGACTTACGCAAGATTCTTCGCTCCTTGAAGGAGCGGCTGCTGACGCTGCCGGATGCCACGCGAGTGGTTCCCGGCCATGGACCTGAGACCACCATCGGCCAGGAGCGGGAAACAAATCCATTCTTGATCGACCCGTAGAGCGCGGTTGCCTCAGTGCGTCACCTTGGCATCACGGGATCGAGCGAATCAACCGAGTGATACCTTCGACAAATTCATCGGTGGGCGGCAACAAGCTCAGCACAATCCATCCATCGCCGTCAAATCCATAGAAGTGTCCCGGATGCGCCACCACGCGCTCCTGTTCCATCAGACGAATGGCGAGAGCGTCGCCGCTCATCAAGGCCGGCACCCGCAGGACCGCATACCACCCACCCTGGACCTGAAGGCGAGACACCGCAGGCGAACGGGCAAGCAACTGGTCCAGCGTCGCCAGATTTTCACGCACCCGCAGGAGAATCTGTTGCTGAATATTCTGCCGGCCCCGAAGCAAGTACGGCATGGCGTGCTGCACTGGCGCGTTCATCGAAAGAAAGGTGTCCGCAATGACTTCGAGCCGGACGGTGGCAGCTTCCAGCAACGGCCCGGGGCCAAATACGGCGATCCAGGCTGCCTTCATCTGCGGCAATCCTGCCACCTTGCTCAAGCCGCTGAGCACATACGTCAGCACCGGATGCTCTCCGGTTGAAAAACTTTTGTGCGCTGTGGGCGCGGCCACCTCACGCGAGTCGAAAACGTAATCCAGAAACACCTCATCGACGATCAGCGCCAGCCCATGCTCCTCACAAATACGTTCCAGCAACATCCGCTCCGCCGACGAAGTAAAGTGTCCGGTTGGATTGTTGGGGTGAACAACAATGACTGCGCGGGTCCGCGGGGTAATGCGAGCGGTCAGGGCCGCCACGTCGAGATGCCATCCGTGATCGTAAAACAACCGATACGGCGCCAGCCGCACATCATCCAGGTCGGCCAGAAATTCGAACAAAGGATAGCTGGGCTGCGCAATCAGGATTTCCGCGCCGGGATCGCAATGCAACCGGAACAGATAGCTGTAGGCCTCGCTGGTGCTGGTCGTCAAAAAGATCTGCTCGGTCGCAACCTGCGCCGACGCGGCCTCGGCGTAATAGTCGACGACTGCGGTGCGCGCAACCAGAAGTCCGCGCGGGTTGGGCCCATATTCCAGGCATTCTGGCCGACTCAACTCGCGAAGAATGCCGGCGCGATCGTACTGAAATCCGCAGGCGGTGGGATTGGAAGCGGTCAGGTCGAAAACCGGCCCGCCGCCCGCATGCAACCGCTCCAGCGCCGCTGCGTAGGCGGTCTTTTCAAGGTCCCAATCGGTGCGTCGAGAAAATTTCTGCATCATAAGGTTTTTATCTCATGTTGCGACTGCGCGCACCGGCCAGTGTAATGTCTCACGCAGTGCCATGCGGTTGAGCGTAAACCTGCTATGCGCGATGCATGGCGGGAACCAGGGTGGCATTGACGGCAGCGCCGGAGGGCAGAACTAAGTTGCAACGACGGGTCCGCTGCGGCAAGACAGGGCAGCGGGCGGCGTTTCGCAGCCAGCCATCCGAGATTAAGAACCGTATGCCCCAAGGAGCGCCTGTACGGATCTGTTCCGAATTCTGGACAACGGAAACCTGCCCGTCGGTTTGATGCCGGATGCAATCTATTCTCACGAGGCCACTCGCATGCGGCCGGGCGAGCGCATTGTTGTCTTCACCGATGGCGTCACCGAAGCGGAAGATCGTTCCGGAGAATTCTACGGAGATGCGCGCCTGGAATCTTCCGTCTTGAGCGGCGCAAGCGTTGAAGTCGTCTTCCGCAACGTTCAGCTCTTCATGGCGGGCGCTGCTTCCACCGACGACTGCACGCTGCTGGAGATCTGCTACGGGCCCTGTTCCTGAACCGCGGGTAGAAGGGCCCCGTTCACCGGCGTCGAGCATGGCCTGGTCCCTCACATCCACTCAAACTGCCCCGCCATTTTACCCTTCAATTGCAGCAATGGCCGAAAGCCCAGGTCTATCGCTTCGGCCAACTGGCGGCCCAACGCGGCGATCGACAGTCGGCCCGCGCGCGGATACAGGCGGCGGCCCTCGGCGCGCCACCAACCGTGGATCGAAGCCACCGCGAAGGAGCCCGTGTGATAGTAGCCGATGTCCGTTCGGAAGGGGCGGAGCGCGTCGCGAGTTCCTTGGGAACTAGGGTCTGTGTCCTATCTCGACGATTCCCTCCTGGAAGAAAGCGAGTATTTCCGGAGCGACCTGCTGCGTCCGCTCGAAAAGTACCCGCAGGAGTCTGTGCTGCACGAAGAGCTTCTGCGCAGAATGGATGCGACGGCGAGCGCCTACAACATTCTCGTCATCAAGACAGCGACCTACATCCCCTATACCACTGTTTTCATTCAGATGCGCTGCGGGTACTGGAATCCGGGCTCGGAACTGAAATTACGGTCCAGCATGAGGTCGGCAATAATTCATGCGCAGCAGGAAATCTAGGAAAAATCCGTGCCTTCATTCTCTCTTGAGCACGTAATCCCCTATCGTACCCTCCACACCGGCGCCAGAATTCCCGCCATCGGTCTCGGCACCTTCGGCTCCGATTCCGTGACCGCTCCAAAGATCGCGCTGGCCGTGATTCAGGCCGCAGAGATCGGCTATCGCCATTTCGACTGCGCGTCGGTCTATGGCAACGAGCGGAAGATCGGCGAAGCCCTCGCGCGGGTCATGGCGTCCGGCATTCCGCGTGAGCGGCTCTGGATTACCTCCAAGGTCTGGAACAGCTGCCACGCGCTGGCCGACGTCGAGAAACCCTGCCTCAAGTCGATTGCCGACCTGGGCGTCGAATACCTCGATGTGTGGTCAACTGGCCCTTCCTCAGCCATCACGATCCGGGCTGCAGCGTGGAATCGCGCAGCCGCGATGCGCGCCCCTACATCCACAGCGAGTACATGGCCACTTGGCGTGCGATACTCGGAGAAGGAGGGCCGGTTTCCTTCGACCCTTCGGCAGATCTCATGCATGGGCAGAAGACGCTCTACGGCTCTTGGGTCTCGTCCGTCTGGCGTATGGAGGAGTTGCTCGACAAGCTGGTCTGTTGGAACCAGCATCCCGATCTGCTGGTTACCAACCGCTTCCCGCTGGAAGAGGTCTCCGACGCCTATGCGCTGATGGCCAGCGGGAAATCAGGAAAGATCGCCGTCTGCGCCGACGAAGAATTGTGCTAGCTTCGCGGTTGCAACTCCGCAGTTGCAGCTCTGCGGCTATCGTTCGGCGGCAGTTTGCGGGCGCGCAGGGTTTTCGGGCACTGAGTCTGTGTTTAGCTGAGTCTGTGTTTATCAAAGGGGAATGAGCATGAACCGTAGGGAAGTGCTGAATGGACTGGGTGGGCTGGCTGCGCTCGGTCTTTACGGAACTGGAACCGCTTCTTCTACTGCTGCTGAAGTCTCCGGCGCAGAGGACAGCACGGCGCAATGGCCCTTTCGCGGGCCCGTTGCCATAAACCAGTGGGCAAAGATCCTGGCCGACGGCTTCCCCGCGCCCGTCCCCGGCTATGTCTTCGAAGGCAACCGGCTTGAGAGCGGAGTTCCGCTGGGCGGCCTCGGAACCGGCTACTTCACCCTCGACGGCAACGGAAAGATCGGCTACAGTACCATCTTCAATCAGATGGTGCCTCCTGATCATCTCTCCGCTGAGTGGCTTTACGTACTCTCAGGAACCAAAAACGTTCCGCTCTCTACGACGCAGATTACCTACTGGGGCCATTACCCGGTGGTGGATCTTAACGCGCGCCTGGACGAGCTGCCGCTCTCCCTCGGCATCCGCGCCTTTACGCCGTTCATCGTCGGTGATGCAGCCGCTTCCAATACCCCGGTTGCGCTCTTTGATCTCGAGGTGCGCAATCACTCCGGCCAGCCGCTGGCGCTCGAGTTGCATCTACGGTTTCCCACCGCAGGCCATAACTTCAAGGGTGAAAAGCCCGCCGATCTGGTAGTCCGCGGAACGGGCGTCGTAGCGCAGGATGAGGCCGCCGGAGAATATTCCCTGCCCGTCGATCTGCCCGCAAACGGATCACGGCGCGTGCAGTTTGCCGTGGGATGGTACGCGCCCGTATGGCGGGACAGCGGGGGTGAGCCACGCTACAACCGCTATATGCAGCGCTTCCGCAGCGCGGAGGAGGCCGCCGACTTCGGCCTGCGCAACCGCGAGGCCCTGCTGCTGCGCGTGCTCGCCTGGCAGAGCGCCATATATAGCTCGGGTATGCCGGACTGGCTGTGCGACGCCCTGGTGCAAGGCTTCTACAGCATGCCGAAGAACTCGGCCTGGATTGCGCGCACCCGCAAGGACGACTGGTGGGGCGAGAACGGCTGGTTCACGCACAGCGAAAGCCACACCGGATGCCCCATTGTTGAGACCATGGTCTGCCGCATGCACGGCCACTTCGCGCTGCTCTTCTTCTTCCCCGAGCTTGAGGAAACCACGCTGAACGCCTTCCGCTATTACCAGATCAGCAGCGGCGAGATTCCTTTCTCCTTCGGCGCGCCCACCAGCATGCGCGAACCGCGCTACCTTTGCCAGCATCCGCTAAACTCGGGCGAATACGCACAGATGGTCTACCAGTATTACCTGCGCACGGGCGATCAGGCAGTGATCAAGAAGTTTTACGGGTCCACCAAGCACGCCATCCGCTACCAGTACACGCTCGACGACGATGACTGCGGACTGGTCCACGACCACTCGCACGCTCTGCCCGGCGAGTCATGGCCGGCCAATCAGTTTTACGACATCTGGCCATGGCACGGCACCTCCAGCTACGTTGCTGGAACATGGCTGGCCACGCTCACCGCCGGAGCAGCCCTGGCCAAAGCCGCCGGAGACAGCAGATTCGCCGCGGAGTGCGCGGCCCGCCTCAGCAAAGCCCAGGGCGCCTTTGAGAACAACCTCTGGACCGGCTCCTACTACCGCCTCTGGAACGACAGGCTGACGGACAAGGTGAACGACGTGTCCCTGGCGAACCAGTTAATGTCCGTATGGTGCACACGGGTCGCGGGCCTCGAGGATGCGCTGCCTGCCGCGCACATCCACGCTGCACTCGACACCATCGAGCAGCTGAACATGAGCGCGACCGCCTACGGGATGATCAATGGAGTCACGCCCGACGGCAAGCGTTACATCGCAGGCGGCAGCCACGCCAAGAACATCTTCTTTGGAGAAATTCTGTGCGCTGCCATGACCTTCCTTTATCAAGGGCGGCGTGACACCGGGCTTGAAGTGGGGCGCCGGCTTTACAATGCCGTCGCCATCAAGAACCCCTCCCCCTGGAACCAGCGCTGCCTGATCGATGGAGAAACCGGCATGCCGGTGTGGGGCACGGACTACTATTCGGACCTCGCCATATGGGCGTTCCCGATGGCGCTCGCTGGCCAGTCCGTCGGAGAGTTTGCTCGCGGCGGCCTGGTCAAAGCCATGATCACCGCCGCAAATGGATAACGGATAGAGCAGGAGCATGGTCAATCTCTCTCGGCGGCACAGCCCTTCTGTGGCTGGGCCCAGTTCAACTGCCTTGCGTGCGGCTTTGGCTGCCTTTTCGAGAGCGTTGGCTTGCAGCTCATATCCATGCAAATAGTCCTGAGCGCAGAGGATAGCGAGCATTGCCCAGGCATCTGCGTATGCCGGAGCTTTGCGCACGGCAACTTCCAACCCAGCCCGAGAAGCCGACAACTCCTCTGGGGTGTACCGCTCAAAGTAGGCAAAGCTGCGCAGCACGGCTTCGTAAGGGCTCAATTCTTCCGGGGCTTTGCTATGCACTGCCTCACTCATGCTGCGCGGCAATGCGGGCTAGCCGAAGTTCGTCACGAAAGAGGCCGCAGATGGCCTAAGTGGTTCAGAATCAGTTCAGGCTACTGCCGAGTCTGCGCTACATTCGCGTTGAAATCGAAGATGTTCAGGCAGGCTGATTCC
>JAJYVR010000263.1 GCA_021791935.1 Acidobacteriota bacterium | reverse complement strand
TCCGATCTGCCTTGGTGCAAAATCTTTTGAACATCCACATGGGAGGGCATGGTCTCATCCTATCGAAGGTTGCGCGATGAAAGTAGTCCTCGCACACCGGTTGCTGGCGAAACCGATCACGGCGCCAGCGTCAGCGTGTGGGCCGCTGCCGATTGGACGGCGGCGTCGCTGAAAGGCAGCGAAAATGTTTTTCCGGCATACCAAAACGGCCACTGGTCCAGATAATTCGGGCTCAGTGGATCTCCGGATTGGCCAATGACGATGTTCAACGTGGAGCGGTCGAGGTTGGAAAAGTCGACCGTCAGCCGCTCGGACGGGCCAAAGGTGCGCGACACCTGCTTCACCGTGGTCCCATCGCCAGACTGCGGCTGCGCGCCGGTGCCGGTCCATCCCCGCATCCATGGAATGCCGCCGTACAGCGGATGTTCCACCTCCACCGGATGTACTTTCCCATAGCGCCAGCGGTCCAGATCGAGCGGGGCATGGAGTGCGGTCATTCCCCGGTCCACGGCCGCCGCCAGAAACTCATTCCAGTTGCTGTATTGCGACGGCAGCCAGCGCCGCGGTTGGCCGGCGACGATTTGCTCCTCCACAAACGACGAGGACGCCCATCGATACAGCTTCCATTCGTCTCCCAGCTTCGGTTGCAGCATCATCGGCCACAACGCGTCGCGCGCGGCATCCACAATCGTCGCCGCAACGGAGGGGACCGTCACATTGCCATCCCAGGTGCGCATCCGGTCGGCTGCCTGACGCAGTCTGTGACTTGGATGGGCGGCATGGTCGATCGCATAGGTAAATCGCTGCGCCAGTTCCTGGTCCAGCGTGGAGTACACATCGTTCTGCAAGGCAAGCATGTCGGCTGCGGACAATTTCGGCTTGCTGGCCAGCACCTTCCAGATGCGCTCATTGCGATAGGGCGCGGCCCACTCCAGCGTGATCGGGTAAGGATAGCCGTCCGGCGTCACCCGAGAGTTTGCCGTCGCCAGAATGCCGCCCGGTGGGTTGTACACCGACGGCAGTTGGTCGAATGGAATGTAGCCCTGCCATTCATGGTTTGCGTCCGCGATGGGAACGCCCATCAATCCATTGGGCCGCATCGGGATTTTGCCGGCCGCCTGATAGCCGATGTTGCCCTGTGTGTCGGCATACACCACGTTCTGCGGAGGGCCGCCGAACAAGGCCAGCGCGGCGCGAAACTGCTCCCAGTTCTGCGCGCTGTCCACCTGATAAAACGGCATCGTGACGACCCTGGGATCGTAAACGGTCCAACGCAGCGCCAGCGTCCGTTTTTCATGCGGCAGCAGCGGCGTAATCACCGGCCCGTGGTCCGTGCGCAGCACGTCCAGCGTCACGTCGCGGCCGCCGCGCACGCCAATCGCTTCCTCGTCATGCTGAAATGGCTGCCATCCTTGCGCGGTCTTGTATGTGTTGCCGTTCGTCCGCTCCACATACACATCCTGCACATCGGCATACAGCAAGGTGAAACCCCAGGCGATGTGGCCATTGTGGCCGACGATTACGAAAGGGACTCCCGGCAGCGTCACCCCGGCCACGTTGAAGTCTCCGCTGCTCAGTTGCGCTTCATACCAGGTGTCCGGGATCGTGTGGTCCAGATGCATATCGTTCGACAGCAGCGGCATGCCCGTGACCGTATGCGCGCCGGAAACCGCCCAGTTGTTGGAGCCGGGAGCGCAGTCGGCGCAGTTCAAGGTGCGAGACGAAGGCAGCAGTTGCTGCAAATGCAGAATCTCTTCCACGCTCTTTCGCAGGCCGGTCTGGGAGGAATCGAGCGGGACCTGCGGGACCGCCTGCGGCGCGGTAATGTCCGGCGTAGTGGAGATGGGCGGATGGTCGCGCCAGGAACCAACCGGATACAAGTCGTCGATCAGGATCGGTCGATGCAGCCGCTCCGCAATTTTCTCTCGCGCCAGCTTGGTCGGGAAATCCGTGCTGAGCGTCTCCACCATGTTCAGCCCCACCAGCACGGAGTCGCGCGGCTGCCACGGTTGCGGACGATAATGCAGCAGGCGAAACTCCGCGGGAAGATGGGTTTGCGTTTGCGCGATGCAGGCGTTCACTCCGCGCGCGTAATCGTCGAGAAATTGCCGGTCGGCTGGGTCCATGACGGCCAGCGCGGCATCGGCGGCGTGGCCGATTTCGAGGATCCGTTGCGCGCGGTCGTGTTCCACCGCGCTCGGCCCCAGGATCTCCGCCAGGTTTCCCGACGCGTAGCGGCGCAGCATGTCCATCTGCCACAGCCGGTCCTGCGCCGTCACGTAGCCCTGCGCCACCGCCAAATCGTCCATATTGGCTGCGGCGATGTGCGGCACGCCATGTCCGTCGCGGCGGACCGTCACCGGATGCGACAGGCCCGCTACATGCAGTTGTCCGTCCAACTGCGGCAGCGAGGTCCGCATGGCATGTCGCAGCCAGAAAGTTCCACCCACGCAGCCAAGAACAATGGCCGCCACAAGAACGAGGAAGCTGGCCATCAACCAGCGAGCTGGCCGCCTGCGGAAATAAGGTTTGTGGCTGGCTTGCGCCCCGGATGCTGGCATCGATTTTCAGTCTAGCAGGGGAATTCAAAATGAAACCCGAGGCGCTCAGGGGCGGATCGACAATCCTCGGCATGGATCCACGGTCGCAGGGATGCACTGCGGATTGACGCGCTCGCGGCGACTCTGCGAGACTCACGCGTATGCGATACAGCGGGAAGGTGGAATATGCCGACGCGCGAAAAATGCGGGAGCGAAACACGCGCCTCTACCGGCTGGCGCACTGGCCCATCTGGATTTGGGTGTTCTTTCTGGCGCCGGGACCGCTGACCTTCACCTTGTTTGCGCATGGGTTTGGACTCGGCAATTTGGCCTGGCTGCTGGCCGTGTCGGTGGGAACTGGAATCGCCGCGCTGCGCGGAAAACTTCCCGGCTCCGAGCCGCGCCCGTACATTCTGCGCTTCGATGAAGACAAGCCGAATCCGCTCTACCGCCGGGTCTGCTACACCTTCGCCTGGAATGCGGTGTTGAGCTTCGCGATGCTGAACCTCAGCGGCCTCATTGTCGCGGCGGCGACCGGGAAGTGGGTCATGCAGCCGATTTACCAGCATGGCTATCTGCCGCTGTGCGCGATCGTTCTACTGCTGGGCGCATTCGGAAAGCTGCCGCGCGTCGGTCGCTCCACCATCGGCGAAGGTACGGAGCGGCGCTACTTTTACGGCTCGGTCTGGGCTGTCACCGTCGCCCAGACGCTGCTGCTGGTGCTTTGGAAATCTACGCCACAGACACACGTGACGAACGTTTTGAAATTGACTGCCTTTGTTGGCGCGCTCTTGTCGATGGGTGTGGGCGCATACCGCGGGGCGCTGCCGCGCACCCGCCCCATCCTCCCCGGCGAATCGATGGTCGCGGATTAGTGTCCTGAGTCGCTCATTCGCTCATTCGCTCAACAAAAACACTGTCATCCCGAGCGGAGCGCAGCAGAGTCGAGGGACCTGCGTTTTCGCGCCCAATTTCCTCAATAAACTTCCGACTCAGGACACTACCGCCTGTTGCCACAGCTCGCCAGGTTCTGAACAAGACCTTCAGGTGCTCGGTCGCTGAAGTTGCAGCTAGTCGCTCAGGTTGAAGGTAGTCGCTGAGGTTGAAGGTAGTCGCTGAGGTTGAAGGTAGACCCCGGACTTCAGTCCGGGGAACCGGATTCCAATCCGTGGCGCGCCTTCAGGCGCTGAGGTACGCTGCCGACACCCCGATTCGGGGCGAACGCGTCAGACGGCTCGCCCGCACAACTCTGAAGTTTCCGACCTCAGCGCCTAAAGGCGTATTCCGGCGGCTTCTCATCCCCGGACTGAAGTCCGGGGTCTACCTCGCCGCC
>JAJYVR010000026.1 GCA_021791935.1 Acidobacteriota bacterium | reverse complement strand
CGTCGGCTGTGGCGGCGCCGGAGGACGATCCGCAAGTGGCGCGGGTGCTGCTGAACAAGGTGCGCCTGGAGAGGACACGGTCGTTCGGCTCCTGTTTCCTCGGACTGGAACTGTGGAAGCGGCTGGAGCTGGACCGTTTCTTTGAACAGAACATCGATCGGGAAGCGGCCGATGTGCCTTGGTCGCGCATCGCGGCGTTGCTGGCCATCCACCGTCTCTGCGCGCCGGGCAGCGAGTTGGCCATCGAGCAACGCTGGTATCCGATTGTGCCAACGCCATCGGCAAGTGGCGTCGATAACGCCCAGCCCATGATGCCGATGAGGGCCCTCGCCCTGCTCTCCACGCTGCAGAGCGCCGACATCGTTCGCCGTGCCATGGTCGCCCAAACCGTTTGACGGAGCAGCGCGAAAAATGGACGCGAGAGAGTTCCTTGCTCTTTTGGGAACGCAGACCAATCATTCAGAATAGAAGCCTGAAAACTTCCTCGCGTCGCGGTGGATGCAGAATTGGCACAACGACGCCCCACAACTCATTTTTTATCGATTGGCGAATGGGATGAGTCCGATAGAGAAGCTATGGCGGAGAGAGAGGGATTCGAACCCTCGATAGAGCTTTTGGCCCTATAACGGTTTAGCAAACCGCCGCCTTCAGCCTCTCGGCCATCTCTCCGCGCCCATTCAGTATAGCGAACATGGCAGACTTCCACACCCTGTCGCGATCTCGATCGTCCCCAAAAAAACAACGTGCAGCACCGGACCTCGATTCATCGACGTGTCCGGCTGCCAGATGTTCTGTTCCAGCGAAGGGATTGGGACGGTTGTGTTTATCTCTCTCCTCGTCCTTGCAAATCCTTTCGGCAGGCAAACGATACTGGCCAAATCGCAATGTCACGATCGCCAGACAATTGAAGCGCTGCACTGGCTCGCGAGCGTCCCTTTGCGAAGTACACCCGGGATTCCCCTAATTAAGAATGGAACGTTGCGATCCATCCCGCGGATCGCCGGATTGGTTGGCTCCTAACTGCTGCAAGCATTGTGTTTGCTGGCTGGCAAGATGTGGGGATTGCAAGCTTCGATTCCGCACTGCGAAAGAATGTGGAACCTTTTCCGGCTGGAGCTTGTCTAACTAACAAGTGGCGCGTTCGGCCATTGCAATGGTGAAGATCGGCGCGGACGCTTGAGAACTGTCCGCTTGCCTGATAGGGTTGAGGTGACCGCATGTCCGCGGCTTCTGCGTTGGGAGATCTGGCTGCTGGGATCGCAATACGGACGGAGGATTCCGTCCTCACCACTGAGCTGCAGTCCGGCTCGGAAGAGGCATTTGCGCTCCTCATCGGGCAGTATCAGGCCCCCATCTACAGTTTGATTTTGCGCGTGCTGAACGATCCCTCCGACGCCGCCGACATCACCCAGGATGTTTTCATCAAGGTTTTTCGCAGCATTGGAGGTTTCCACGGAGACTCCAGCCTGCGCACTTGGATCTATCGCATCGCGCTGCGCGAAGCGTCGAATCAGCGTCGCTGGTGGTCCAGGCATCGCGGCCGGGAAATCACCATCGAGACAGAAACCAGCGCATCGGACCAAGGCAGATCGACCTACCTAAAAGATATGCTGGTCGACGAACATGCCTCTCCCTACGAACTGACAGCGCACGAAGAAATTCGAGCCAAAGTGGAAATTGAATTACGCCGTCTGCCGGAACCGTTTCGGACCGTCGTCATCCTGCGCGACCTGGAAGGACTGCCGTACGAGGAGATTGCCGAGATTCTTGGCGCACATTTAGGCACAGTGAAATCGCGCCTTGTCCGTGGGCGCGCCATGTTGCGGGTGCGACTGCAGCCGTTGATGGCCCAGGCCCATTCGGACAAAGAAATCATGTCCGGCCGTCCGGCGGTCAGTAGCACGTTGACAAGCGGCGTTTCTGGATCGACCCGGTCCGCCGAGGGTCGTCTGTTTGGAGAGGCTGTATGAGCGATTGCCTGTCGATACGATCGCAGTTTTCAGAATACCTGGACGGTGCCGTTTCAGGGACCGCGATGCACGCGATCGCCGGCCATCTTGAAGGCTGCCAGGAATGCGCCACCGAGTTTGCCGAATGGCGCACTCTGCAGCGAGTACTGACCGGCATCGGCCCGGCGAAACCTCCGGCGGACCTTGGGTTGCGGCTTCGCGTTGCCATTTCGCAGGAGAAAGCACGCACGACACGCAGACGCATCGAGGCATGGCAAGTTTACTGGGAAAACACTTTATCTCCAGTGTTGGTTCGCGGTGGGGCGGGTCTGGCTTCGGCGACGATCTTGCTGGGCGTTCTGGCGCTTATGGTGGGCGCCCCTTCTCCGGTGGCGGCTACCGAAACTACTGCGGACACCACGACCACGCCACAGTTCCTGTATACCGTGGGCGGGACGGATTCGCGCAACGCCTTTGTTCCTCCAGTCCTGGTGGAAGTGGAGATCAGCAATACAGGCCGCGTGTACGATTACCGCATCGTCTCCGGATCCACGACCAAGGAAGTTCGCGAGGCATTGGACAACATGCTGCTGATGAGCCACTTCACTCCGGCCCAGTTCTACGGCATTCCGGTTCCGGGCCGCGCCATCCTGTCCTTCTCCGGCGCTTCCGTCCGCGGATAAAGGCTGCGGTCAAGCAGACCCATCCGGGTTAATCTTCCACACTGAAGCTAACGGCGAAATACCTGTGGCATTCTCGCTCCACAAGCGTAGAATGCTGTCGTCGAAGACTCAGCAAGAAGGCACCGGAATGACAACGACATATTTGCGTATTGCAGTTTCTTGCTTGGGGACTCTGGTCGCCGTTGGTTGCGGTGGGACCTCCGGCATGGCTCCCACGCCGCCTATAGGTCCCGCCTGCGTGGCTGCGTCGACACCCGAATTCGCATACACATTAGGTCTCTTCGCAGGATCCACTTATGGCAGCGACTCCTACTCGGTTTCGATGTACACCGTGGACTCCTGCATCGGTTCACTGACGCCAACAACCCCAGCCTATGTCCCAACGGGAATATCGCCGCCGCAGCTGGGCGCGGAAGAAATGGTTGCCGATCCATTGGGCAGATTCGCCTATGTGGCGAATCTTGTGTCGAATGCATCCGACGAAGCCACAATCTCGATGTACACCATCAACGCGAGCACGGGAGTCTTGACCCCGACTACGCCTGCCACGGTTCCAACTGGATTTTTACCGCAGGAAATCGCAATCGACCCGCTCGGACGATTCGTTTACACGGCCAACAGCGACGACAGTTCGATCTCCATGTTCACCATCAACCAAACCACGGGCGTTTTGACCCCGACGACTCCGGCCTCGGTGTCAACTGTGGTTCCCGGCAATATCTTGTGGGACCCAAACTTCTTGACCGTCGACCCTACAGGCAGGTTCCTCTATTTAACCGAATCGCTTACGAATGGCGCGGCAGTCTTGATGTTCACCATCGATCAGACCACAGGAGTTCTCACGCCAACCTCGCCGGCTACGGTCACCACCGGCGGATGGCCATGGCAAGTCGTCGTCACCCCTTCGGACAAGTTCGCCTACGTTGTGAATAACTTCACAGGCTCCGACGGCTCCTTTGGTGTCTTTCAATTCACTGTCAATTCCACAACCGGCGTCCTGACTCCGAACAACCGTGCCTTCGTCGCGTCCGGCAACGGGCCCACAGAGATCGCCGTCGACCCCACAAGTAAGTTTGCTTATGTCGTGAACCGCCAGGACAACACCGTCTCGATGTACACGATCGATCCCAATTCGGGGAACTTGACGCTCAACGCGTCCACTGCAAACCCCATGGGCACCATCCCGACCGGAACCCAACCTTTCCGCATCTCGTTCGATCCTTCCGGCAAATTTCTCTATGTAGTCAACGAGGCAGGACCGGCTTCGATTTATACCGTGAACCAGGACGGCACTTTAAACCTAGTGGGAGAAACCGGCAGCAACTCGCTAGCGATCGCTTTCGCGATGCCCAAATAGGGCCGTACCGCAAACGCGACAGATCGAGAGTCTCGATCTGTGATATCCTTACAGAGAATGGGGACGTGCGCCCTGGCGTCATCGCTACGCCAACAAACAGGCCTGCCGTCGCGGCTTCGACCGCATCCAAAAATTGTCTTGCCCACGGACAACGTACGCCTGAATCAGCATCTCAAAAAACGAGGGGCACCTTTGGCTATTAACGAAAAATACGAAGACGATCTTCAGAAGCTTATTGAGACCGGTAAAGAGAAGGGCTACCTGACCTTTGGCGAAGTGAACGACCTGATCCCCGGCGAGGTGAACTCCGCCGACGATCTGGACGACCTGATGACCACCATCGGAACGCAGGGGATCGATCTGCTGGAAGATCAACCCAAGCTGGCCGCCGAACACGACGAACTGGACAGCGAAGACAGCGAAGATGTCGAACTGGACCTGACTCCGGGAGCGATGGAGAAGACCAACGACCCGGTCCGCATGTACCTGCGCGAAATGGGGACCGTTCCGCTGCTGACCCGCGAAGGAGAAGTTGAAATCGCCAAGCGGATTGAGCGCGGCCAGATGCGCGTGATGAAAGCCATCTCGCGATCTTCCATTGTCACCCGCGAAATTGTCGCGCTGGGCGAAGACCTGAAGCGCGGTGTGCGCAGCATCAAGGAAGTGGTCACGTTCGACGAAGAAGAGCTGACCGAAGAAATTCTGCAGGCCCGCACCAAGGTGACCACCACCGGCATCGACACCCTGGTCAAGCATTACAAAAAGGCCCAGCAACTGCGCGAGAAGCTGGAAGGCATCTCCGTCAAGGACAAGGGCAAAGCGAAGGAACATCGCCGCACCCGTTGGGCGATTGGACGCGAACTGGTGCGGGTTTCCCGCGTCATTCGCGAACTGAAATATACCAACGCCGAACGCAAGCGGCTGCTCGACAAGGTCAATAAGACGGTCGACGCGATGCGCGCGCTCGATCGCCAGATAAAAACGCTGGATCAGAAACACGAACAGTCCAAGAGCGAGGAAATGCGGAAGGAGTATCGCCGCCAGCAGCGCAACTGCAAGGGCGATCTGGAAAAACTGGAAGTCGACGCAGGGGTGTCGGTCGCGGAACTGAAGCGCACCCAGCGCGAGATGATCCAGGGCGACATGGATGCCGAGCAGGCCAAGCGCGAACTGATTGAAGCCAACCTACGGCTGGTGGTGTCGATCGCAAAAAAATATACCAATCGCGGACTGCAGTTCCTCGACCTGATTCAGGAAGGCAATATCGGCCTGATGAAGGCGGTGGACAAGTTCGAGTACCGTCGCGGATACAAATTCTCCACCTACGCCACCTGGTGGATTCGTCAGGCGATTACGCGCGCCATTGCGGACCAGGCCCGTACCATCCGCATCCCGGTACACATGATCGAAACCATCAACAAGCTGATCCGTACCTCGCGTCAACTGGTGCAGGAACTGGGCCGCGAGCCGACCTCGGAAGAGATTGCCAAGCGCATGGACATCCCTGTCGCCAAGGTCCGCAAGGTGTTGAAGATTGCACAGGAGCCCATCTCGCTGGAAACGCCGATCGGCGAAGAGGAAGATTCGCACTTGGGGGATTTCATTGAAGATCACCAGGCCGTTTCGCCTTCCGATGCGGTCATCAGCGTCAACCTGAAAGACTATACAGCGCAAGTGTTGCGTACACTGACGCCGCGCGAAGAGCGCGTCATCAAGATGCGGTTCGGTCTGGAAGACGGTTCCGAGCACACGCTGGAAGAAGTTGGACAGAGCTTCCAGGTGACCCGCGAGCGCATCCGCCAGATTGAAGCCAAGGCGCTGCGCAAGCTGCGTCATCCATCCCGATCGCGCAAACTGCGCGCCTTTCTCGACGGCGTGCGCGAAGCATAATCCAGACAAGCAATTCAAAATGAAGGGGCCGCTGCAACCAGCGGTCCCTTTCATTTCATCCGGCACGCGAAAGGTATTTTTCCAATGCGTCATGCACAACCGCGTTCAGCTTTTGATCGTGCTCCTCGGCATACAGAGCCGCTCGCTTGTGCAGGTCGCGGCCGAGCCGGACATTGAAGCTCCCTTTAAAGGGCGTGTCCGGTGTCTTGCCTTCTTCCTTGCAGAAATTCAGGTACTCATCCACGGCTGCTTTGAAATTCCTCTCCAGGCTCGCTACATTACTGCCTTCGTAGGCAATGGCGTCTCGAATGCCCACGATGCGCCCGTGCAGAATCCTGTCCTCCGCGCTGTACAGGACGGAGCCGTTGTAGCCCTTGTACTCCATCGTCTCGCTCATTGGATGTGTTTCTCCTGCTTGAGAAAGTGAATGGCTTCTTTCACCTGATACGCTTTCAATATCTTTCCGGGATGAGGCTCGTGCATGAACAGCGTGGCGTTTGAAGCGGAGTGAATGAACTTTCGTCCCGATCCTCCGCTGGTTTTCAATTTGTATCCAAACGCTTCCATGATCTGCTTCAGCTCCCCCCAACTAAAATCGCTTGGTTTGGATTGCAAGCGGGCGATTGTCTTCTGAAGTTTTGCCATTCCTCCTGAAGTTTACCATATTTGCAACTATTTTTAGTCGCATGCTACGGCCAGCCCTAACTCAAGAAATGAAATTAGCTTTCGGCCAACCTTCGACCAATAAGATTGCCCGCTCCGCGATTGCGGGATCGTCGCCGAAGCCGTCGAGCCAGCAGACGTTCGGCTCGCGGCGAAACCAAGTCATCTGCCGCTTGGCATAGTTGCGATGACCTTGTTGGGTCGAAGCAATCGCATCCTCCAGCGAAAGATCTCCGCGCAGCAACATGGCGGCTTGTTTGTATCCAAGCGACGACAGCGGACGGCAATCCGCGCCATAACGGGCCAGCAATCGCTCCGTCTCTTCCACCAGTCCATTGGAAAACATGGCAGCCGCCCGCTGGTTGATGCGCGCGTACAGCGCAGGGCGTGGCGGGTCGAGTCCCAGGCGCAGAATGCGAAAGCCTTGCAGCGGATCGCGCCCAGCTTCCCACAAAGTGGACATGCGTTGCCGCGCCGCCAGCGTCACTTCAATGGCGCGAACCAGCTTGGGCGCGTCGTTCGGGTGAATCCGTGCCGCGGAAGCCGGATCCAGCCGCCGCAAGATCCTCGCCAGGTAGCCGCCGCCGCGCTCTTGTTCCATTGCGCGCAGGCGCACCCGCAGCGTCTCCAACCGCGCCGGACCCGGAAACAATCCGTCAATCAACGCGCGCAGATAAAGACCTGTTCCACCGGCAACAATCGGCAGATTTCCCCGCGCAGCGATGTCTGCAAGACTGGCGCGCGCATCGCGAGCGTAATCTCCGGCGGTATACGGCTGGTCCGGCGAAACTACATCGAGCATGTGATGAGGAACCAGGGCGCGTTGTTCCCGCGACGGTTTCGCGGTCCCGATTTCCAATTCGCAATACACAGCCACGGAATCGCAACTGACGATCTCGCCCGAAAACCGCTGCGCCAGTTGCACCGCAAGCGAGGTCTTCCCACTCGCAGTCGCCCCATGCAGCACCACCAACGGGTAGCTGGAATTTTTCAACTCACTTTGTCGATTGGCGGCGTCCATCGTTCCATGCAGACTTTCTCAGCCGAGCTTCCCACTCTTTTCAGGCATCCAGCAAAAATGTCTCCACCGCTACCACAGGTTCCACCAGCGGGTGAGGAAGACCGCGTGCCAGCCGGCGTGGATCGCGCAGAACAGGATAATTGCCAGGGCAATCCATACCAGACCCACGGCCTGACGGCGTCGCAGCGCGGCTTCTTCGGGGGCGATCATTGCCGGGTGTATTGTCCGGTTTGCTCGTTATAAAGGAAGTAAAAACGCAGCGCAAGGTAGGGTCCATGGAACTGTTTCGGCAACGGCGGAAACGGCCCGGCTCCAGTGATGCCGCCCCATGCGGCGCGGTCGAGCGAAACATCTCCCGATGGCCGCACCAACTGCATCTGCTTGATGCTGCCATCCGGCATAATCATGAACTGAATGGCGACGGTGCCTTGCTTCAGCAGCGGGGGGCGCGCGGCCTCTGGAATCAGCAGGTCCCAACTGGACTGCGTCATCTGCACCACCTGGCGAAGATAGGGCCCGAAATCGACGCCCATGGTGTCGCTCAGGACTTCCACGCCGGAGGCGACTCCTGGATGCGCGATGGGAGCATTCTGGCCATTGTCGCCGCCTTCGCCGTTCGAGCGCGCGGCATTCCGTTCCGCCTGGCGGATCAGGTCGCCGACAGACATGTCCGGCTGGCTGGTGGCCTGGTTTTGTTGTGCCTTCGATGGCCGCTGCGGAGCCTGCTCCCGCTGCATGGCGGACTGGGTGGCGCTGGGCGCGGAGGGAAGCGACTGAGTGGAACGATGCACCGGCGGAGAAGGCTGAGTGGCGCGGGCCTGCTGCTGCGGCCGGGGAGTTGGCTGACGCGGCTGCTCTGCCTGTTGCGCCTTTTGCTGCGGCTGCGGTGGCGGAGAAGGCCTGCCGGCCCGACGCATGGCCTGCAGCTCCTCAATCGTCTTCTGGTCCGGCGTCGGGTTTTTGGTTTGCGCGGTGTGGTTCTGGTCTGAAATGATGTTGGTCGGCTTGGGCGGCTTCTTCACCAGGTCCGGAGGCATGTCCAGATAGACATTCTCCGGCGCCTTCTCGGGCACCGCCGGCATGGTGTTTACGACGGTGGCAGGCCGAAACATTTTCAACTTGGGACCATAGAAAATCCACCAAAACACGAACAGATGGAAGATCAGGGAGATCCAGATGGCTTCGCGCACGCGGGCAGACAGCCGCTCCCCCTCCAGAGCGTCGATGACATCGAGCAACTCATGGGGCGCGTGAGAATCGTAACGTGTCCGCAAACGATCGAACTTCGGTTCGATTGGCTTCTCTGGCGGACTCGGGGGTGTTTCGATCGCGGCCATCAAAATTGGACGACACTGATCCTATCGTAGTTTCATCGCACCAGACCAGTGCCGACTTTGCGTCCTGCTCTTATTGTCTCACTCTTTGGCGTTCCAGGGCTTGGGCGGCTGCTCCCAGGCTTGGCTCGTTCCGGGGAAGGTACAATCGCAGGTGTGAACGCGATCGTCATTACAGTCAGCGACTCCTGTTTCCAAGGTCTTCGGGTCGATCGTTCCGGGCCCGAGGTCGCAGTTCGCCTGCGGCAAGCCGGTTTTACTGTGGACGGCAACTTGATCGTTCCCGACGATAGGGAGAGGATTGCCGCCGAAATTCGCGAACAGGCTGGCCGGGCACGGCTGGTGGTGACGACCGGCGGCACCGGCATTGCCCTCCGCGATGTTACGCCCGAAGCGACCCGGCAGGTCTGCGATCGCATCCTCGACGGCTTTGGCGAGCACATGCGCCGCGAAGGGTTGAAGGAGACGCCTCTCGCTCCCATGAGCCGCGCCGTGTCGGGAACCCTGGGCGCCAGCCTGATTGTGAATGTTCCGGGCAGCCCGCGGGCCGCGGTCGCGTCGCTGGAGGCCGTGCTCCCTCTTATCCAACATGCGCTGGCCCTATTGTCCGGCGACACGGAACACTCCGAACCGAGCCATGCATCGGGAAACAAATAAGACCCGAAGGGGATCGAGCGCGTGGCCGCAAGGCCCTGTACGATAAATTGACGCCGTTTTTTGCTGGCACTCCTTAGAGCGGATTGACAGATAGAGATAGTGTGATTGAAAAAATTAATGCCAGTCATTCTGAACCCTACGGCTGCGCTCAGGGCAAGCTTCGCGAAGAATCCAGAAGGCGATGGCTCTGTGATCCAAGCGAGTATTCTCTGGATTCTTCACTCCGCTACGCTCCGTTCAGAATGACTCCTAGTTTGACATCCGACTAGACGAACCTTCAATCCGCTATAGAAATAGCCAATGACACGTAAACTCTGGTCGCATTTTCTCCACTGGAAACTGGCGCTGCTGCTGTTCCTGAAGCCGCTCGGCTTTTTAGGCGTCGGCGTGCTTGCGGCCATCGATTCCAGCTCGATCGCCATCCCCATGGACCTCATCATCGCCGGGTACGTGTGGAGCAATCGAGGGTATTTCTGGGTCTACGCCATCATGGGCGCGGCCGGATCCGCCATTGGCGCGCTGGTACCGTTTTATATTGGCCGGACAGGCGGTGAATGGGTGCTACTGAAGCGCGTTCCGCAGTCGAAATACGACCGGATGCGGGCGCGTTTCGACCGTCACCACTGGCTGGCCGTCCTGGTACCTGCCGCCATGCCTCCGCCGTTCCCCTTCAAAGTGTTTGCTTTTGGCGCGGGCGTTTTTGAGATGCGCGTCCTGCCGTATTTGGGCGCTGTCTTCCTAGGGCGCGCCGCGCATTACCTGGCGACCGCCATTCTGGTCGTCTACTTCGGTCCAGAAATCATGGGCTGGATGGGAGGACATTCCTTCCTGGCGCTCATTCTGATCGCCATCCTGGCAACAGCCTTCCTGTTATATGAAATCTTCCGCAGACGTCGCAAACGCCGCAGAGAAAACACTGCGAATTAACGCGCGGCGGCCGCGCGTCCAAGCGCTTTGGCAGGCCTGGCCTTCATGATCGGCAAGCCGAGCGGTCCGGAAATCGATACGCCGGACGGTTGCAAGCGTAAATCCAGCAATCGCGAAAATGTCACCGTCCCGGACAAAGATTGTGTTGCGGACAAGAGTGTTCGGCGGCGAGAAGACGGAGCGGCAAGCGCCAACTGGCCGGAATCGAGCACCAGTTCCCGATCGCGAATGCTCCCCACTGCATGCAGTCGCTGGAACCTCGTGACGCCGTGGGTGCCGGCAATTGAGCCGGACAAATCAGCGGTCGCCGCGGAAGAGGTAAGCGCAGGCAACGACGCCGCGAGCGTACCCCCGCGCCAATCGACGACGAAATTTCCCGTTGCATTCCGCGCCAGCTCTGCGGCAGACCATCCACGTGTTTTCAGGCGAACCTCCGCAGTCGCTGTGCCGCGTCCCCACTTCTCATGCCAGATTGCGCCGACCAGGTCCGGCTGAATCTTTTCGAGCCTCGCCCGCAGCGTGTAGATGGGCGCTCCATCGCCCCACTGGGCCGAACCAACACTTGATTCAACCGCGTTGGCAACGCTGCGGGCTGGCTGCGCAGGTTGCACCCGAGTGTTTCCACTCGGCACTGCATTCGAAACATCGTCGGGAATCCCAGACAGGGTCCCGCCGAACAAACCACCGGAGATCGCGACCAGTTCCGCGCGATGGCCCTGAATATGGAGTTGTAACGAAGCATTCTTCAGCGAAAGCTTGCCTATCGACAGCACTTCTGCGTTGAAGGCGCCGGAAATCTCAGGCAACTCCGGCACGCCCGCCGCCCACGGATTCAGTTGCGCCAGCAGTCCCGATTTGG
The DNA here is from genome assembly GCA_021791935.1 of Acidobacteriota bacterium. GTDB lineage: Bacteria > Acidobacteriota > Terriglobia > Terriglobales > Acidobacteriaceae > JAKAAZ01. The sequence continues at coordinate 9,680 of JAJYVR010000026.1, read as the reverse complement.
CGATAGTGTGACGCAGAACCGCTTGCAGGCGATCGACATCCAAATCGGAAGTATGCAGCGCAAACGTCCGGGCGCAGGGCGGACGCGAGGTTGGGCAGGATGTTTCCCAGCCAATGCTCCCGTCAAACGGCATGTGGGCGTAGGTCCCTGTCAGGCCAGTCCATTCCACGCCCGTCGGAGTCAGGTTTACCTTAGCGGCAGCAATTTGAAACGTGCCGGGAAACGCTCCGAGTCGCACGGCCGCATTGTGAACCTGAACCGTGCCGCTCCACTGCGTCGGCGCAAACCATGGGACTGGCTGCATGGCCAGGTTGGTCGGATTGCCGGGGACAGCTTCCACCAGCGCAGCCGGATTCGGCTGCGGCAACCAATTGGACCGAAGGGTCAGCGCCATCTGGGCAGTGCCGCGAATGGAACGAATTCCGTTGGAGATGACGGGCGAATTCAGAGCGCGGGCCAGTTGGCTCAACTGCGTCAGATCTGCTGGCCCGTCGATACTGAGCGTGAGCCCCGACGAAGTGGCCGTACCGGCCACGGTGACCGGGGTTGCGCCCGCCAGCGAGACGCGCGATGGGGCCAGATTCCAAACTCCACCAGCAACTACCGCCGAGCCCAGGCCATGACTTCCCTTGGCCATATTGGCTGGCCGCCGAGAGCGGGAAATTTCTCCCAAATCTGCCGTCACCGGGAGCGAGGACATCAGTATCGGCGACAAATGGAGGAAATGTTCAACACGCGGCAGACGCAGCGTCAGCGGAGTGGAACGCAATTCTCCTGAGCATGTACTCGGCGTGTCGAGACCACGCCACTCACAGTCGGCATTCCCGTTGATTTCACCGGATACGGAGGCGTCTGCGGCAACTCCGGGATGGACATGGCGCAGCAGTTCCAAAAAGAACCCGGCGGAAACGTGTTGCAATGTGACCTGCAAGAATGCGGGGCTTTCCGATGTGGGGCGTTCGGTCTGAACAGGGCCGCGCGTGTCCCCGGCGAGCGAGGATTTGCGAAGATCGGAGTTCACCAGCAGATGCCCGCCACCCAGCGGCGCATCGCAATCGACGGAATCCAGGCGTCGATCCGCGTGCACATATTGCCCCGTGCAGTGCGCCGATAAGTCAATTTCCGACGGCGGAATGAACTCGGCGCGACGAAATTCCTCCACTTGAACGTCCGTCGTCACCAGAGCTTTCTCGATCGTTCCCCGCACATTCGCGGTCCAGTCCACGGTGCCTCGCCAGCCGCTGTCCTCGCCGTGCAGCAGGCGGCTGATTTCTCCCAGTTGGCCGCGACGCCACTCCAGACTGGCTTGGATGGGAGCGTTCATCGGCACTCCAGATGTTTTGACGGAAGCTTCCCCCAGGATCCGGCCCGCATCTCCGCCCGGCAAGTCGGTACGCACCGGACGCGCCTTGATGCGAACATGCCATTCGTTGCTCGACCCCTTCCAGAATGCGAGGTCCGCCCCTTCCAACGAAAGCGGCAACTTTTCCGCTCCGCGCTTGAAGTTGATGCGCGCGTCCGTTGCCTCCACGTAAGGAAATGGCGGCGGGTTTGCCGAGGGAAACGGGCCGGAGGGAGATGTCTCCTGCTGCCGCGGGACCGGCAGGTTGCCGATCAGGGATTCAAAGTTCCACTGACCGTTGCTGTCGCGGGCAAGGTTCACACTGGGCGCATCGAAGCGCAGGCTGGCGATTTCTACCCGGCGATGCCAAAGCGTGCTGGCCCGCAGGCTGGCAGTGACGGTCTCCGCCATGATCGCCGGCTCCGCGCCATAGGCCGGCCACTCCGCCACTGTAAGATGGTGCAGCACAAACGCAGGACGAGGAAACAGCTTGAGTTCCACCGCGTCGGCGTAGACCGGCCGATCCAAACCGGCGCCGATCGACTGCACAATGCTGTGCCGGAAACGATTGATGTTGACGAACGGGGGCACCACAATCGTGAGCACCAGCAACGCCAATGCCGTCAGGAAAAATATCCTTGGACGGCTGATGTTCCCCTTTGGCGTGCCTGGGTTTTTCATGAAGGCTTCTGCAAAATTATTGAATGCGATGGAAGGTTCGCCGCCACCGTGTTTGATCGAAGAAGTGGACCAGAATATGCCCCATGAAACCGGCGCGATCCGCTAAGGACGTCCTGTTCCCCTGGTCCTCCGACGTGATGAAAGACCAATAAACGAAGAGCGGCCGGCCAATAATGTTCTGCCGCGGCACAAATCCCCAGTAGCGGCTGTCGAGCGACACCATGCGGTTGTCGCCCATGGCAAAATAATCTCCGGGAGGAACGACCAGGTTGCCATTTTGAATATGACTGGGCAGATCGACCGACCACGTCGCCGTTACGTAAGAGTCTGGCGGCGGGGGCACTGCGGGAAAATCGTCTCGATAGGGATAATACGCATCGTTGGGATCGCCGTCGTCGGAAGGCAAGGTGGCATAGGGCATGTTCTGCGGTTCGCCATTCAAATACACGATGCCGTGCTCCAGATGAATTCGATCGCCTGGAATTCCAACCACGCGCTTCACCAGAAACAGCTTCGGTTCGCCCGGCTTGTAGAACACGATGATGTCGCCGCGACGAATATTGCGGTAATAGACGAACGGCGCCCAGCGTGTCGGCGGCGCGAACGTGATCCTGTCGACCAGCACATGGTCGCCGATCAGCAGCGTCTTCTCCATCGAAGAAGATGGAATTTCGAAATTCTGAAAGACGAACGTAATGATGAACAGTCCGACCACCAGAACGGAGCAGATGGAGGCAAAAAATTCAAATGGAGTTTCCGAGTGCTGAGCGTCGGAAGCTTCTTGCGCGAGTTGCTGGCCGGCCAAAGTTTTCTCCGATTTCGAGTGGCTAACGAATTACATGAAACATACGACCCCAGCGAGCTGTCCCAGCCAAACCGTTCCACAACCCGTGTTCGTGGGACAATCCATCGCTGGTAAGACCCGTGATTTCCGACCTGCTTGCGGCAACAACTGAAAAATAAACCAGGAGCGGCTCCCCCACAATGTTCTGGCGCGGGACCAGCCCCCAGTACCGACTGTCCAGACTGTCATTTCTATTATCGCCCAGGACAAAATATTGTCCTGGCGGGATCTCCAGTTGCCCCTGATGGACGTTCCGCTGCATCTCCATCCACCAACGGCTGCTGACTCCGGGGTCGGTGTAGGTGGGAGTGGGAAATTCATCGCGAAACGCGTTCGCATAACTGGGAATGTAGAGCGCAAACGGTTCGCGCTGCAGCCGTCCATCCAGATAGACCAACCCGCGATGCAGATGGAGTTCGTCCCCCGGCACTCCAATCACTCGCTTGACCAGGTACATGGAAGCATCCATCGGATAGTGGAACACGACAATGTCGTCGCGCTTGACCGGTTCGTACGCCAGCAACGGCTTCCACGGGCCCGGAGTGGCAAAGACAACTTTATTCACCAGCAAAAAGTCGCCGATTAACAGCGTGTCTTCCATCGATCCGGAGGGTATGCGATAGGGTTGAACGATAAACGTCAGCACGAACAGCGCGCCCACCAGAAAGGTGAGCGTGGTCTGGACCATGACCAGGATCTCGTGACGATGCTGAATCCGCACCGGCCCAGGGGTGGCGGGGACCCGGGGGCCCGCAGAGGAAGCGCCGACGGGAAGACCAGCTTCGCCGGTCATTTCCTCTTCCCTGCTGTAGGTCCTTCCGGAGTGGCGGCCACGGATACCAGCATTTTTGGCCGACGCGACTGCTCCGTCCCGTGGGACGACCGCAGCGACAGTAACGCCAACCGGGCGGCTTCCTGTTCGGCGTGTTTCTTGCGCGTGCCGGTGGCGGAAGCCAGCGTCTCTTCTTTCGCGGGCGGTTCCAGGAGCTTCACCGCAACCACAAAGCTCTTCCTGTGGTCCGGCCCTGTTTCCGATGTGAGTTCATAGGTTGGCTGGCCCAGCCCATGCGCCTGAGAATATTCCTGCAGCATGGATTTATAGTCGCCCACTTCTCCTGCTCGCGCCGCCGCCACCACCGCTTCCAACGTTTCATCCAACAACCATGTACGCACCAGGCGGACGGCCGTCTCCATACCGCCATCCAAATAGACCGCTGCAATCACCGATTCGACGGCATTGGCGAGAATCGCGGGCTTTTTTCGCCCACCGCTTTTTTCCTCGCCTTTGCCGAGCCGTAGAAATTCCCCCAATCCTATGGCCTGGGCAACACGCGCCAGGTGCGGACGGCTGACAAACTGCGCCCGCAATCGGGTCCATGCCCCTTCAGTGAATTCCGGATAGGCGCGAAAAAGATGCTCGGTCACCACCAGGCCCAGCACGGCATCGCCGAGAAACTCCAACTGTTCGTTGTCATCCTTGGGGTCATGCTCGGTCTGCTCTTCATAGGCAACGGAGCTGTGCGTGAGCGCCAGATCGAGCATTGCCGGATGGCGAAACCGATACCCAAGCGACCGCTGCAGCCGCTCCAGCAATGCGGCGCGATCCGCCGGAAGACCTACCTGATCTTCCGCCTCCGATGACAGCACGGAAGGCCCGGATCGCTTGTTCGGAGAGGCGGATCGGTGGTTGGTCAAGGCCGTTTCGTCTCCTGGAACCAGTGTAGTGCGTTCCTGCGCGTTCACTCCACGTTTAGGAGGGTTTTCTCTTACTGTGCCCATCCGAATGCAGTCATCGCCAACTCGTCGCGATGAGCCGCGCAAAGATCGCCCGTTTCAACGACAGGTGCAGGAAATTCGCATTTAGTGCGAACTGGCCGCTCCGTCGTCGGACGTGTCATCTTGCCCCTTCGACCCCTGCCGCGCCGCCTGCGGAGGAGCGAAGGGCGCCTTCAGGCCGGCTTCAGCGGCCTGGCTGGTGTCTGGCCGTCCATCCCGCGACTGCATTGCTGCCTGATATTCCGCGATGGCCGCACTGCGTTCTCCCTGCACATCGTCCAGACGCCCAAGATAGATGTGCGACCAGGCAATGGTGCGCAGGTCATGGGAGACCTTGGTTGCCTCGGTGAATTCCTGCACGGCGGCATCCATTTTTCCGCTCATAATGTCTGCCCGCGCCAAAATGAAGTGGGCCCGCCCTGGATTGCGGGTGTGCTGGTCGAGCGCCCGCTGGGCCAGTTGCGCCGCCGCGGTTGTGTCTCCGGCGATCAGTTTGTTTTCTGCCTCATCCAGCATCGCCGACTGCGGCGCCACGGGTGTGGCCACGTTCTGGTCGGTTTGCGACGCAAACACAATGTCCTGCACGCGATGCTTTTCAATGTCCACGTTCATTCCGTAGATCATGATGCCAACCATCTCCGGCAGCGATCTCGGACTCTGGTCGAAACCTCTGAGTTGATCGTAAAAGTATTGCGTCAGAATGAAGCCCTGGACCATATCGTCATAGACTGCCCGATGGCGCACGTCGGCAACTGCATGTTCATACTCGTTCTCGGCCTTGTTGACCGCAGCCAGTTGGTTGCGATCGATGTGCGCGGGAATTTTATAGACCGGAACCCCAGTGTCCATCGAGTGCGCCTCGATCGCCCGGATCATGCACTCCGTCACTAGGGTAAGAACGTCGCTTTTATAAATGTACGGCAGCGGAGAAGGCTGCACCAGCTCCAGAATTGGCCGTAGTTGATCGATGGATTCAGAACGGGCATAGATCAGAGGCTCCAGGATAAAGCGAAGATAGGTGTGCTTCACCGGCTTCATATCGATCTTGCCATTCGCCGGAGACGACACCACAATATAATCGCCGCCGTACACCACCGCATTCTCCTCGCCCGGCGCGATCAGCGGATCCACGATCACCAGAAAGCGGCGACTGCCATTCGTCGCCGGAGGTTGTTTCAGATACAGGTCGGTCTGGATCAGCATTTGATTCATCGCAGTGCGGACCTTGTTGGCCAGCGCTTCGTAGGCAGGATGGTTCAGTACCCAGATCACGTGCAAACCCACCGCTTGGGAAAAGTTTCGTAGCGGAGAAGGCAGGCCGACCAATGTTGCCGCATCCGGGGGCAAGTCGGAGGCCGAGACATTTGTCGTCAACGCTGGAGGCGGCGTCAGAAACAGGGCCAGATGGATATATGCGGACAGATTGATGGAGACGCCGTTCATGGTATGGCTGCGAATAAAAGCACACAACCGGTCCCGGCTGTCGCGCGCGGCCGCGGATTGTTGCAGGGCCTCTGCAATGTCATCGCGCACCTTCTGGCGCACAGGGTCGGAAATCGACAGCCCCTCGTTATAACCGCAGGTATTCAGGGCCGCCATCACATCGAACATCGCCTCTGACGTTTCCAGCGAGATGGTTGGCCCGGTCGGGTCGATCGCCGCAGGGATGGCCGCGAGTTGTGCCGCATTGGCCCGAGGCGCGACCTCGCTTTCCGGTAGCGGGACTGGTTCACCCGACTCGGTGCGGGAAGACGACGACACTCCAGATTGTTTCGACGGCGCAGGCGTGGACAAGTTCCGCGACGGGGAGGACTGCGAAGAGGAATCCTGAAACGAGGACGCCTGGGCCCATACCGTGACCGAGAAGGCCGACAGTGCCAGCGAAAGCCCCAGAGCACGAAACAAAATCCGAAGGCTGAAACGTACTGCGTGTGTAGACTGCATGGCCACTTTTAACGATGCTTCCCGTCCGAGACCCAACTTCAGTCTATGCATCCGCCGGAGTCACGGTCAAACGAACGCCGCTGGAGAACACGTTGAACGAACCAACGTCCACTGTGGTGGCGTTGGAGCTTTTCTCAGCCTTCTCGCAGCGCTCGATCGAGCGCCATTTTTTCCGTCATCAATTCTTGCACTGTGGCGGTATCGTTGCGCAGTTCTGCCTCCGCCATGGAACGCTGTAATTCCCGCTGACGACGTTCCAGCCGGCTATGCCGCAAGGAATGGAAGGCGTCCTCCACTTGCTCGGGTTGAATCTCCTGGCCGCCGTTCATTAACACCGCTGCCAGCAGGTGGCGGCTGGACTCGTCCGGCGCCAGGTCGAACGGATTGGAAATGGTCTCCGCCTCCAAAAATGCAGCCAGCAACGCGGAGGCCGCCAGTCCTTCATAGAGAGAAGGCTCCTCGGTCATTCGCTGCCGCGTCAGCTCCCGCGCGGGCTGACCGGGCGGTAAAGTCAGGGCGCGCAACAGCAATTTTTCCGCCTCGCTCCAGTTTGTGGCTACGGATACGCTTGATCGAACATCGGTGCGCCGCGCAAAAGCCGCCTGCTTCAACTCCTGCCGCAGCAAGGCTGAATCGATGGCCAGTTTTTGCGCGGCATCGGCGGCAAACTCATCGCGGGCGATACGGCTGGGAATGTGCTGCATGTGCGGCAGCAGAAAATTCAGCGCCTTCACCTTCGCATCCGGCGTGACCGGAGGAAACAGCGTGCGGGCCCGCTCAATCAAATAGTCGCTATGGCGACGCGCCCCGCGCAGGGCCGCAATATAGGCTTGCGTTCCGCGCTCACGCACGTAGCGATCCGGATCCAGACCGCCTTCCAGCGTCACCACCTTGACGCTGAAGCCTTCTTCAATCAACAGCGCAATGGATTTCTCCGCTGCGTTTGCTCCCGCCGTGTCCGGATCGAAGTTCACCACCACCTGCCGCGTGTGACGCGCCAGCAGCCGTACTTGCGCCTCCGTAAATGCAGTACCGCTGGTGGCCAGCACGTTCGTGATTCCAGCCATATACACGGAGATGCAGTCCATCTGCCCTTCCACCAGCAGCGCAAACTCAAATTGCCGGATCGCCGGCTTCGCCTTGTCCAGATTGAAGAGCACGTGCCCCTTGGTATATAGCGGCGTCTCCGGCGAGTTGAGATATTTGGGCCCCGCCTTCTCGTCGTTATCCAGCGCGCGTGCCGTAAAAGCGATCACCCGCCCGGCTTCATTGCGGATGGGAAACGTGATCCGCTTGCGAAAGCGCGCATACATCGTCCCGCTGCCGCCCTCGGCCTGCTCCTTGGCGGAAAAAAGGCCGCTGCCGCGCAAAACTTCTTCCTCGAACGCGGATTGAAAACGGTCGCGCATGGTGGAGTAGGAATCCGGTGCATAGCCGATACGAAAGGCCGCGATCGCCTCCGCCGTCAGGCCTCGGCCCGTGAGATATTCGCGGGCGCGGGCCGCTTCCGGGCTCTGCAACTGCTCCTCAAAATAGAGGCAGGCCTGTTCGTGGATTTCCATCAGCTTCGACCGCAGCCGCGACGCCTGCGCTTCTTCCGGCGAAGAAAATTCTCGCTTCGGCAGCGGGATGCCGCACTTCTGCGCCACCGTCCGCACCGCCTCCGGAAAGCTGATGTTCTCCATCTTCTGCACGAAGGTAAAAACGTCGCCGGACTGCCCACAGCCGAAGCAGTGGTAGAACTGCTGCGCCGCCTGCACATTGAACGATGGCGTCTTTTCCTTATGGAACGGGCACAGCCCCTTGAAGCTTTGCGCGCCGCCCTTGGTCAGGCGCACATACTCGCCGACGATGCGAACGATGTCGGCCTGTTGCTTGACGGATTGGGCAAAACCATCGGCCATGGCGAGGAAAGGTCAGTGTACGGCAAAACGCCTGCCCATACCCTCTACGGATGTTATGGCTGCCGACGCTCGTGTTTGTGTTGTGATAGAAACATTTCGGCTAGTCGAATAGCGCCCAGAGGAAATCCATCAGCACGTCTTCACCATGCGGACCACTTGCATCGTGACGCCCGCTTCCAGCGGTACCGTCATCTCCTCCACCGCGCGGTAGCCCCGCCGCAAATAGACTGGAACGCCGGTCAGCGTCGCGCCCATTTCCAGTCGAGTAAATCCAGCCGCGATGGCAGCGTCCTCGGCTGCTTTCAAAAGCAAGCTCCCAATGCCTAGGCGGGCCCACAGGGGATGCACAACGATCGCGCGAATCTTGGCGGCGTCCTGCAAGGGGTCCATCCGCGCATTTTCCCGCACGGCATGATGGTCGCCGCCGCACAGCGTCTTGCGCTGGCTCCAGCCCCAGCAACCCAGCATCTCGCCGGCCTGCTCCGCGACAAAATATGTCCCATCCTCAGTCAACTGGCTGTCCACGGTAAAAACGGTCCGCAGCGCAGCATCGATTTGTGCCGGCGTGTAAGCCGCCGCCTGCAATCCGCGCACCGAGGCTTCGATCAGCTTCTCCAATGCAGGAATATCGGCGGCGTTTGCTATGCGCAAGCAGAACGGCATGGCACTCCTCAACAGCGGTTGTGGAGATTATAAATTTCCGTACCAGCCGCAGTCTCAATATCGGCGACGCGGCCACGGAACTGGCTCCTTCACGCCTGCGCCATGCCATGCACTAAGAGCCTGTTCACGATCTTTTCAGGTTGGATACGCTTGAGGCATCAAGTCCGCTATATGCAGCAGGTCCTTCGGGGCGATAGTTCTGGAGGATGGAGCCAAGAAAGCCGTACCCGAGCGATGTGCGCCAGGAGCAGTTCGAATCGATTCGTCCAATCCTGGAGGGCGTTGGTAAGCGCACCAAACCGCGCACGGTGGATTTGCATGAAGTCGTCAACGCGGTGTTGTACCTGCTCAAGAGCGGCTGCCAGTGGCGTATGCTCCCCGAGGGACTTCCCAAGTGGCGCACGGTGCATTCGTGCTTCGCCCAGTGGAGCGAGCCCGGCCCGGACGGTAGCAGCGTTCTGGAGCGGGCCTTAAAAAAAATCCGTTGGCGAGGCCCGCATCAAACAGGGACGCAACGCCATGACCA
>JAJYVR010000025.1 GCA_021791935.1 Acidobacteriota bacterium | reverse complement strand
GGGGATTGCCTGGGCCACGACGGCATTCGCGGCCGTTCCTGGCCGCGCCGGACAAGGGGCGAAGGCGACGCAGAAGGACAGCGCCTCGGCGGCGGCTTCAGCCGAGATTTCTCCGATGCAACGAAGCCCGGCGTTTCTGCGCTATCGCGACCTGAAGACCTGGTACGGGCTGCCTGTGCGCACGGTTGCGTTCGAGGGCGTAACGGAACAAGATCTGGGCGGCATGAAAGATCGGCTGGCGCTGCAACCCGGAGACAAGCTGACCCAGAAGAATGTGAAGGAGAGCCTGCGCGCCTTGTATGCGACGGGCCTGTTTCGCAGCATTGTTGCCGAGGGCGTCGAGACGGGCGGCCAGGTCGCAGTCGCGTTTCATGGCGTTCCGCAGCTATTTCTGCGCAGGCTGTACATCCAGGGCATGAAGCAGGATACGCTCGCGGCGCAAATCCAGCGGGCCACGCGGCTGGAGCTGGGTGAGCCGTTCACGCCGCAGGAATTGGACCAGGCCACCGCGCATTTGCGGCAAGCGCTCGCCCGTAATGGATTCCATGTTCCCACCGTCGAGGTCAAGACGCTCCCTGCGGGCAGCAACAATCTGGTGGACGTGATTTATACCGTGAACACAGGCCGGCAGGCGAAGGTGGGCGCGGTGGTAGCCACCGGGACAACGGCCATGACGGAAGCGAAATTCCGCAAGATCGCGAAGTTGAAGCAAGGCTCCACGGTGACGGCGAACACGGTGCCACGGGCCCTGACAAGACTGCGGAAGCAATTTCAAAAACAAAACCGGCTGGAGGCGACGGTCCGGTCCGGCCCGGAGGTCTTCAACGCGGCTGCGAATGCGGTGGACTATCGTTTTCAAGTGAATCGTGGCCCGGTGGTGCGGATCGGCGCCACCGGCGCGAAGGTTTCAAAGAGCGACCTGAAGCGGCTGATTCCCGTCTACGATGAGGGGGCCGTCGATCCGGACCTGCTGGATGAGGGCGACGGCAATCTTCGAGATCATTTTCAAAAGAAGGGCTATTTCGACGTGCATGTGACGCATGCGGTGGAGCAGCCAGGGCCGAACGAAGAGCGCATTCTTTACAAGATCGACCTGGGATCCTTGCACAAGGTGGTATCGGTCGCGGTGACCGGCAATCGTTACTTCGACCGAGAGGTTGTGAAAGAGCGGTTGAGCGTGCTGCCCGCCGATCGTGTCAACTCGCACGGCATTTACAGTCAACTGCTGCTGTCGCAGGATGTCGGCGCGATTCAAGCGCTTTACAAGAGCAACGGCTTCGGCAATGTCCGCGTCACTCCGGTGGTGACCGACTCGGACGCAGAGGCTGGGGCGCGCAAGGCGAAGGTGGCGGTCGTCCACGTGACCTACGAAATTCACGAAGGCGCGCAGCAGAAGATTGGAAGGGTGCAACTGAGCGGGGTCGAGAAGGTCTCCAAGTCCAGGTTGCTGGCGCAAATGAATACGCTGTCGGGCGAACCGTATTCGCTGACCACGCTGGCCGGGGACCGGCTGGAGTTATTCGACTACTATTACCGGCACGGATTTTCCCAGGTGGAGATCGAGTTCGAGCAGCATCCTGACCCAGCCGATCCGAACCGGATCGACATCGATGTGCGGGTACACGAAGGCAATCCTTTTTACGTGAAGCATGTTTTGATCAGCGGCCTGCATTACACCAAGCCGCAGGTTGTCGATAAATTGATGGAGGTCCACGCCGGCAAGCCGCTGGACCGAAACGCAATTCTGGACACGCAAAGGCGACTCTACAATCTGGCGCTGTTCAGCGAAGTCGATACCGGCATCGTGAACCCGCGCGGAACGCAGCCGCGGAAGGACGTCCTGGTGAACGTGACCGAGGCGCATCGCTGGAACTACGATTACGGCTTTGGATTTGAGGTGCAGACGGGCACTCCGCAAACGAATTGTCCTTCGGCCGCGTCGCTGATCGAGTTGGGCGTAGCCAATCCATCCGCATTTGTATGCAGCCCGAACGGGAAGTTTGGGGTCAGCCCGCGAGTTTCCTTCGACGTGAGCCGCATCAACCTGGGCGGCAGGAACCGCACGCTCAGCCTGCAGACTGCCTATGGCACGCTGGAGCAGGAAGCCATTACGACCTACGACGTGCCGAACCTTTACGACCATAAAACGTTCGATTTTTCCATCTCCGGCGGTTACATCAGCAATCAGAATGTGACGACGTATCAAGCCTCGACCCTGAGCGGGTCCGTGGTCTTTACGGAGCGGCCCAACAAGGCCAATACGCTGATCTATTCCATGACCTATCGGTACGTCTATGTCAATCCCAGCAGCCTGCAGGTGAGCGCGGCATTGATTCCGCTGCTGTCGCAGCCCACGCGGGTCAGCGGTCCGGGAATTACATGGGTGCACGACACGCGCAACAATCCGCTGGATGCGACCAGCGGCTGGTACCTTTCCGCGCAGCAATTTTTCGCATGGGAGGGATTTGCGTCGCAGGCAAACTTCAATCGAATGGACATTCAGGAGTCGAACTATCACCGGTTGAACAAGGAAAACTGGATCCTGGCGCGCAGCACGCGCATTGCGTTTGAGAATACCTACGGCTCGCCTTCGTACAATTTAATCCCGCTGCCGGAACGCCTGTACGCCGGCGGCGCGACTTCTCACCGAGGGTTCTCCATCAATGCGGCCGGACCGCGCGATTTACAGACTGGTTTCCCGGTGGGCGGCTCAGGAGCGTTCGTCAACAGCACCGAGTTGCGCATCCCGCCCGTGCCATTGCCGTTGATCGGGACAAATCTTGGGTTCGTCTTCTTTGAGGACCTTGGCAACGTATACCAAAACGCGTCGGCCATTTTTCCGTCGCTGTTGCGGTACTATCAGCCGAATGTAAAGACCTGCTACAACCTGGTGGGTCCAGAGGGGACCTGCAACTTCAATTACGATTCCCAGGCCCCGGGCATAGGGTTGATGTATAAGACCCCGGTGGGGCCGATCCGTCTGGATTTCAGCTATAACATAAATCCAACGGTCTATCCCGTGGTGAGCGATCCGCAACTGGCGCCGGCAGTTTTGAACTACAGCGGTCAGCCGCCCTACGTGGGCAACTCCGGCCACTTCAACTTTTTCTTTAGCATCGGGCAATCCTTTTGATCATGTTGAGGACGGGCGTCGGCAATTCGATAATTATGACGGGGCGTTGCTTGCGATCCGCGCCACGAATGGCGACGCTAGCCGCGTCGCAGGGGCGAATCTTGCTCGGTTGTCTGCTCTGCTATGCGATCGCCGCCGGGTCGTATTCGCGGGCGCAAGCGCCGGCCCCGCAGCGTGCCGCAGTCCTCGATCGCGTGGTGGCCGATGTGGACGGGCAGGCAATCCTGGCCAGCGACGTGGATGACGAGATGCGCTTTGCCGCCTTGCAACCGGGCTTTGAGCCGCCGTCGGACAACACTCCCCAGCGCGCGTTGGACCGTGTCATCGATCGCACCCTGATCGACCAACAGCGGGCACTGCAGCCAGGCGTCGCGGCGGTGTCCGAGAAGGAAGTCGATGACGCCATTGCAGAAATGCGAAAGCAAATTTCGTCCGCCAGGAACGTGGATTGCGAAACCGATGCGGGATGGCGCACATTTTTGGCGCAACACGGATTTACGCCGGCTGAGATTGAAGATCGTATGCGAGAACGGCTGGCCATCCTGAAATTTATCGATGTCCGGTTCGGGGTGGTGGTGCAGGTATCGAATGCCGATGTCAGAAATTATTATGAGCATGTGCTGACGCCGCAACTGAAAAAAGACAAGGCGCCGACGCCGGAACTCAACGCCGTGGCGCCACGCATTCGCGAGATTCTTCGGCAGCAGCAAGTCAGCGGCATGATCGACGAGTGGCTGAAGAGCCTGCGTGCCGAGGGACAGGTGCAGATTTTGGATCCAGCGTATGCGGAAGGCGACGGGAATGCGGAACGCGGGAACAAGGGAGGCGGCCAATGATGGAGGACGCCTCGACGACCAAGCGGCAGTCGCGCTGGCGGTGGGTGGCGTACATGGGCGCAGCCGCGCTCCTATCGATTGCCGTACTGGTTGGATCGCTGGTTTGGTATGCCTCCACGCCAAAGTTCACAGCGCGGGTCCATCGGACAGTGGTCGATGCGCTGCAACGGGCAACCGGTGGCCGGGTGGAGATGGGCGCATTCCGCTGGAACGCGCGCACTCTCACCATTGAAGTGGACGACCTGACGATCCATGGCAAAGAAGGGCCGGGCGAGGTCCCGTATTTCCATGTTCGCCACCTTACGCTGGATGCAAGCCTGCTTACTTTTCTGACTCCGAAGATTCGCCTGACCAGTCTGACGGCCGTGGGCCCGACCATTCATCTGATTGTGTTGCCGGATGGGACGACGAACCAGCCGCACCCAAGCGTGGCCAGCAATCGGCCGTTGCCACAAACGTTGTTGAGCTTGGCCATCGAACAGACCCGAGTGCGGGACGGTTGGCTGTTGGTGAACGATCGCAAGGTCCCATTCGAGATGGCGGCGGGGCCGATGCACCTGATCATGCGGTATTTGCCTGAGCAGGCAGCGTATCAGGCATCGCTCGATACGCGAAATATTACGTTTCGGCTGAAGGATTCGACGGAGACGCATTCGAGGCTGCAGGCCAGTCTTCGCCTGGCGCGGGATTCGATGACGATCGACAGCCTGAATCTTCAGACCGGCAATTCGCGCCTGATGGCGACCGGGGAAGCGCGGAATTTTGCCGCTCCGGAATGGAAGGCAAACGTGTGGGGCTCGGTGGACGCGCATGAAATCGGTGCGATCGCCGGAGAAGACGAATTGCGAAACGGGAAGGCCCAGCTTTCGATCGAAGCCCACGGGACGGCGGATGGAAAGTTTCGGGTATCTGGCCATGTCGATCTGCGTTCCGGCGAGTGGGAGGCCCCATGGTTGCGGCTCCGCAATGTCGATCTGCGTACCAACGTCAACGTCGATAACGATACATGCTCTTTCACGGATTTTTCGTCCGTTCTGGAGGACCAGGGAAAAATCTCGGGAAGCATGGTGTTGCAGCATTGCGTGGGGCCGTCTACGCCCGCGATTTCGCCGGTTGCCAAAAGTCTTTCGCGAGCGCCCCAGGCCCGGCGGAGCCGACTCAACCCGCGCGAGTTGCTGGAGCGGCTGCACAGAAAATTCGAGAAGAAAACGGTACAGCCTGTCGAGCGCGCATATCGACCGATGCGGGCCGATATCGAGGTGCAGGTTTCCGACGTGACGCTGCCTCTGATTCTGAAGGCGACTGCGCCGAGAGCGGAATGGAACATCGGTTTCACGACCGCGGCTTCCGGCAAGGTGACGGTGCATTGGACGGGAGATGGAAGCGGCCTGGACGTGCATGGAGACCTGATGCTGAGCGTACCGCGGCGAACGCTGGGCCTGGTGCCGGTCAGCGGACCGGCGCACGCGGATTATCTTGGAGACCATCGCCACCTTGTCATTCAGGATGCGAACCTGCATACGCCCGCAACCCAGGTATATGGCGCGGGCGTGCTGGATTTGCTGGACAAGGACCTGCATAGCGCGCTGCGGCTGGATGTAGTGGGGCGGGACCTGAGCGAGTTCGACCAACTGTTGACGATCGCAGATTTGCGGGCCACGCCTGTGGGCGCGCCTCATGCCTTGCCGTTGAAGCTGCTGGGAGCCGCGACCTTCCACGGAGATGTACACGGTTCTTTCTTCGCGCTGCAGGCGGTGGGGCATCTGGATTCCGGGCCGTTTGAGATGGTTGTGGCGCGCGGCGAGCCAGAGAATCCAGGTGCGGCTCGACCGCCGCCGCAGTTGCTGACATGGGACCAGTTTCACGGCGACATCTCCTATGCTCCGGCGCGGCTGACGCTACGCAGCGGGGAGCTGGTCCGCGGCAATGCAGCGATTCATACCGCGCTGGATCTTTTGCCCGACCGCACGGGGCCGGACGCGTACACCTACGACAAGCACACGCAGATCGCCGCGACCCTGCAGGCGACGAACGTTTCTGTGGCTGATTTGCAGTCGGTTGCCGGCACCTCGTATCCCGTTTCGGGAACGCTGGAAGCGCACGCGCATGTTGCGGGGACAGTGGATGACCTGGAAGGTTCCGGGCTGGTTACGCTGACCCATGCTGTCGCGTATGGGCAGGCGGTCCCAAGCGCATCCGCGGTGCTGTCCGCGGAGGGGCACCTGTTGCAGGCGACCCATGTTCGGCTGGCCACTGCCAGCGGAGTGGCGAACGGAGAAGCGCAGTACGACGACGCGACGGGCGCTCTTCAGGGGGAGCTGACAGGAGGCAATTTTTCCCTGTCGGAAATTGCACCGCTTGAAAATTCGCGTCTGAGGGCCGATGGCAACCTGTCGGTCCAGGTCCACGTATCGGGGACGACGGCCGCCCCGGTGGCGAACGGCGAGATGCAAATTGAGGACCTGACCCTGAATGGCCAACCCATGGGCCGCCTGCATGCGGCAGCCAATGTTCAAGGCGGGATGCTATCGCTGAATTCGCGCGCGGAACTCTTCCAGACACACCTGGACCTACGCGGCCAGGTCCAGTTGAGGGGGAAATATCTCGCACAGATGCAACTGACATTTGCGGATTTCAATATCGATCCGCTATTGCGCATGGCGACAGCTTCCGATATCAGGGGCAATTCCTCGCTGCAAGGGAAGGTCACGATGACCGGGCCGCTGGCCGAGCCATCTCAAATTCAGGGCGACGCCGACCTGAGCGCATTTACGGCAACCGTCGGAGGATTGGCGCTTCGTTCGCAAGGCCCGGTGCGGGCATCGTTGCGCAATGGGAAATTGCAACTGAAACAAGTGCATATTCAAGGCACGAACATGGGTTTCGTTGCCGACGGGACGGTCGACCTGCTGCATGGGGACGCGCTCCGCCTGCATTCCGAGGGCACGATCGACGCGGCCCTGGCTTCCATGATGAATAAGGACATTGAGTCCTCCGGCCAGGTGCAATTCGTGGTGAACGCTCGCGGGACCGCCGACAAGCCCGACCTGCAAGGGCGCGCCCAGTTGAGTCATATCAACGTGCACATGATGAACATCACCAACGGTCTGACCGACATGAACGGCACCATGGTTTTCGATCAGGACCGCCTGGTGGTGCAACAGTTGAAGGGTTCCTCGGGCGGCGGGGATTTGGAAGTGAAGGGCTTTGTCGGCTATCGGAACGGGATTTACGTCGATGTGACGGCAACGACGCGGCAAGTTCGGATCCGCTATCCCAAGGGAGTTTCCAGTTCGGTGGACGCCAAACTGCGCCTGCTGGGAAACGCCGACAGCTTGTTGGTCAGCGGAAATGTAGAGCTGATGCGTTTTGGCATCGACAGCAATGTGGACCTGACCTCGCTGGCGACGGGCGGAGGCGGGGTCTCGGCCCCGATCGACCCAACTTCGCCGATGAACCGGGTGCATCTGGACATTCATGTCACCTCCGCGCCGGAACTTGGGTTCCAGAACTCGTTCGCTTCTTTGGCTGGCGATGTGGACCTGCGCATTCGCGGCACCGCGGAAAATCCATCGGTACTGGGAAGGATCGACATTACGGAGGGCTCGGCTTCCTTTGCGGGGACGAAATACAGCGTGCAGCAGGGCGACATCGTCTTTGCCAACCCGGTGACCATCTCTCCGGAGATCGACTTGGAAGCGTCGGCGAGGGTGCAGAACTACGACATCATCATCAGCCTGCATGGGCCGCCGAATAAGCTGGAAATTTCCTACCGGTCCGAACCCCCGCTGACGCAGGCAGATGTACTGGCCTTGCTGGCGCTGGGCCGCACCAACGAGCAGGCGGCCATGTATGGAGAGCAGCAGCAGGCGGGCGCCAACCTGACCACAGAGGCCCTTTTGGGAGGGGCGCTGAATGCGGCCGTCAGCAGCCGCGTGCAAAAACTGTTCGGCGTGGGCAGCGTGCGGGTCGACCCGAATTTCGTTGGTACGCTGGGTGAGACTACGGCGCGCATCACCGTCGAGCAGCAGGTGGGACGGAACTTGACGCTGACCTACGCGACCAATGTGAACACCACGGCCGAGCAATTTATTCAGGGCCAATTCGACTTAACGCGCGACGTTTCGATTATTGCGGTGCGCGACGAAGCGAACGTTTTCAGCATGTACCTGCAGATTCGCGGGCGGCACAAATAAATCTGGCTGACGGATTGGATTGTGAGCGACAGATTCGTTGATTTTCGATAGGCGGTGCGATGAAATTGGCCGTCGCGGCGGTGAAGGAAGCCACGGCGCAGGCACCGCTGGCGCTGCGGGGAGGCTATGCCGACACACAGTCCGCCAGGCGGCGCGGAGCGCCTATGAATTTCTGCGTGCCGCGGTGGCGGCCCGCCCCCAGGCATAAGATAAAAATGCTCGGCCAGTTCCACGGAATTGTATTCCCTTTGCGGTTTCCTGCGTCTATGTAGTGTAAACGGGCCAGCGCGGAAGGTAGCCGCTGGGCTTTGAGGTCTACACGGGAGTAGACTACTCGACATCGAGAGGCGACTGGCCGGAGGGCACATCCAGCGGACGAAAGGCAGAATGCGGAAGGAGATAGGGCCAATGCAAGCCAAGGCGGTTGTATCCAGGATGTTGATTGCGGTTTGTTGTGTGGGAATGGCAGGGGTGGGGACGACCGTTCTGGCGGGTCTCGGTGCCCCGGTGTTCGCTGCCGACCGCGGAGGTTCCGATAGGCAGTTGGCCAGGTCGGTGAAGGAGCAACTGAAAGGCAAGAACTTTCGGGACGTGACCGTGATGGTGCGGGACGGGACGGCGACCCTTTCGGGGCAGGTGAATCTGTATGCGTATAAGTTGCAAGCGGTCAAGAAAGCGAGAAAAACTCACGGCGTGAAAGCTGTGCGGGACAACATTGCCGTGGGCGGTCCGACAATCCCGGACAACGTCCTCCAAAGGGAATTGTTGAAGAAGATCGAAGTTGACCGCGAGGGTTACGGCGAGGTGTTCGACGCCATTTCCGTGAGCGTCCAGAATGGGGTGGCGACGCTGGGCGGTCACGCGCTTGGGCCTGTCACGCAACAGTCCGCGGTTTCGCTGACGGAATATACGCCGGGCGTCAAAGAGGTGATCAACAAGATCAGCATCGATCCAATCTCGCAGTTCGACGATCAAATCCGGGTAGCGACGTTTCACGCAATTTATGGATACCCGCCGTTGCAGCAGTACGCCATCGTTCCCTGGCGTCCAATCCGCATTTCTGTGCAGAACAGCCGGGTCACGTTGTACGGCATCGTGGACAACGAGATGGATAAAGAGCTAGCGTACATGCAGGCGATGAAGGTCCCGAATGTTTTCCATGTCACCAACGATCTGATCGTTGGCAATGAAAACCAGGAAAAGAGCAACAAGTAATAAGGGGCCGGAATCGCCACAAAGTTCCTCGCTCTCAAGGACCGACAAGCGGCGCAGATCTTCCAGGCGGAGGGTTGTGCCGCGTTTTTCGTTGGGTGCGGTGGATTGCCAAATCGCATTATTCCGCGTGGATGACAGCGCCCTTTTGTCTGACTGCCTTGCGTAGCAGGAATACGACGGGAAGGCAGCCGAAAGACGCCAGCGCCAGATAGCGGAAGTCGTCGACATACGACAGCAGCAATGCCTGCACGTTCAGCGAGCTATAGATGCGACCCAAGGCGCCGGCCCCGGCCATGGCCGTGCCGATCTTCGGCCCCAACTGACTGATTCCCTGGTTGAGCTGCTGCTGGTAGACGCGACCGCTGGGGGCCAGGTTCTGGATCAGGTTGGCCTGGTGCAGTTGCGAGTGACGGGCCAGCAGCGTGTTGGTAATCGAGATGCCGATGCTGCCTCCAACATTGCGCACCAGATTGTAGAGTCCGGTCGCGTTCCCCATTTCTTGATTGGACAGTCCAGCAACGGTGGTCGTCGAAAGCGGCACGAAGACCATTCCGGAGCCGAAACCGCTTAAAACAATGGCCCATATAAACGACCACGGGGAGATGGCCAGGTTGACCTCGCCAAACCAGATGCCGCAAATGCCGAAGATCAAGAACCCTCCGCCGATCAACCAGCGGTTGTCCATTTTGGATGTGAGAATGCCGATGATTGGCATGGCCACAATGGCCCCCAATCCGCGGGGACTGACAGCAATGCCGGCATTGAAGGCCGGATACAGCATGACCTCCTGGTAGAAGAGCGGGAGCAGCGTGATGAGGCCATAAATACATCCGCCAAACAGCGCGATGAGGATGCAGCCCAGGGCGAAATTTCGATGGAGAAAGACGCGCAGATTCACCAATGGCCTTTTCTCGCTCAACATGCGCCAGATGAAGGCGACGAAGCAGACGATGAGGACGGCTGTGGCCCAGCGAATCCAGGTGGCGCCAAACCAGTCATCTTCCTGGCCCTTGTCCAGAACGATTTGCAAGCATCCCAGCCAGGTGGCCAGCAGCCCAAGGCCAATTCCATCCAGCGGGCCGGGCTTGGCGTTGCGGATATAGTCCGGATCGCGGACGAAGCGCGAGATCATAATCAGCGCCAGAATTCCGATCGGGATATTGATGTAAAAGGTCCAACGCCAGGAATAGGCGTCGGTCAGATAGCCGCCGAGAGTGGGCCCAAGAATTGGGGCGACTACCACGCCAAGGCCGTAGACCGCCATGGCTTGACCGCGTTTTTCCTCGGGGAAACTTTCCAACATGATGGCCTGGGAGATGGGCTGGAGCGCACCGCCGCCCGCGCCCTGCACCGCCCGGGCAAACAGAATCATGGCCAGACTTGTAGAAGCCCCGCAGGCGAAGGAGCTGACGGTGAAGATGACGATGCAGGTCATCAGGAAACGCTTGCGTCCAAAGCGCTGCGCGCACCATCCGCTGACCGGCAGCACAATGGCGTTGGCAACCAGATAACTGGTGAGCACCCAAGTGGCTTCATTGGTGCTGGCCGACAGACTTCCGGCGATATACGGCAGCGCCACCGAGGCAATGGAGGTGTCGAGCACTTCCATGAACGTCGGCAGGACCACCGAAAGCGCGATGAGCCACGGATTGATCTGCGGTTCTTTGTCGACGGTCAAATTCGTTATTTCCTTACGAACCTCGCGCTGCGTTTTCGATTTTCGACAGGGACGGTACGAATGGAGCCTGCATCTTCCACGGGATAAAGGTTAGATGCATCGTGGAATCTGTACGTGGCAGAAATTGTGCAGAGGTTCGATCGAGGTGTTGCCGCTCCCCATACAGCTCTCATTGTTGAATTGTACTGGCGCGGGGCGGCGAAGAATTTGAATCGCATTTGAATTCCAGAAATTGAAGCGCAGGTTGCTGCGTCTCTTGCTGTGAATCGGTCGCGGCCAGGCTCTACACTGGTGAAATGAAAATTCCGGATGGAATCTGGCGGCGCATGGCAAGCATAAAAAAAGGACGCGGGGAATGAACAGTCGGCTTGGCACCACGCTGGAGATGATCAAGTGGGAGCATTCCGTATTTGCGCTGCCCTTTGCGCTGACCGGCGCCATGCTGGCGGCGCGAGGGCTGCCGCCGTGGCGGGTTATGTTTTGGATTGTCGTTTGCATGATCGCGGCGCGGTCGGCGGCCATGGCGTTCAATCGGTGGGCGGATGCGGAGATCGACCGCGCGAATCCGCGAACGGCGACGCGGGCGATTCCGGCGGGCTTGTTGAGCCGGCAATTCACGATCGGCTTCACGATCGTGGCGGCGGCAATTTTTCTGGTCGGAGCGAGCCGGCTGAATCGGCTGACGCTGGAGCTTGCGCCGTTGGCGCTGGCAGTGATCTTTTTCTATTCCTATGCCAAGCGGTTCACGCACTGGTCGCACCTGGTGCTGGGGCTGGCGCTGGGGATTGCGCCTTCAGCCGCGTGGATCGCGGTGCGAGGATCGCTCGATGCGCGCATTGTGGTGCTGACCGGCGCTGTGCTGTTCTGGGTGGGCGGCTTCGATGTGCTGTACGCCTGCCAGGATTACGAGCACGACGTGCAGGCCGGACTGCACAGCATTCCGCAGGCCTTTGGGCTGAATGCCGCATTTTCGATTGCGCGCGTTATGCACGCGGCGATGCTGCTGTTATTGGTGGCGTTGATTGTCTTGTTCCACCTGAGATGGATTGCTGTCGCCGGAGTTTTTGCCGTAGCTGCGATGTTGATCTACGAACACCAACTGGTTTCGCCGAAAGATCTGCGGCGGCTGAACGCGGCCTTTTTTACCATGAACGGAATTATTTCCTTTGTATTTTTTCTGGCGGTCGCGGCGGACCTGCTGTTTCGGAAATAGATTCGTTGCAGCAAAACGCCCCCAGGAAAGCGATTCCTGAGGGCGTTTCCATGGCAGTGCGAGTCCACACCACGCGGGTTTTTGTTCGGGCAGATGCAGCGTGGGCGATCAGGCTGTCCGGTCGGAGACATCGTTCATGCGATGCTGTTCCTTGAGGGCATCGATTTTTTCGTTGGCGCGATTTTTTGTGTCTTCCACGTTGCGGGAAATGTTTTCGCGTGTGTCGTTGTGGCGTTGTTCCGTGGTCTGTTTCGCTGCATCCTTCAGGTTGCCCCAGGTTTCCTTGGCCGCGCCCTTCGCCTGATCGGCCACGCCGCGATTCGCGAGATGGTCATTGCCGACGGCTTCGCCGACGCCCTGTTTTACTTTGCCTGTAACCTGATCGACTTTTCCTGCTACTTGATCCTTGTTCATGGGGGAACTCCTTTGTGAAACCTTTCGCTCCGCGTATCGGTCCCGTGTGGGTAGCGGGCCGGTCTGTGAAGCGGTTGAAATGGAGCTGCCCGCATTTCCGCGGGACGGCCCCACTTGTGGGTGGGTGAACTAAATTCCGCTGCGTCGTCCGCCGATGATTGCAAAGATGAGGACCACCAGTGCAATCACGAGAAGAATATGGATATACGCGCCGAGGACGTGGAAGCCGATGAAACCGAGCAGCCACAGGATCAGAAGGATTACAAATATGGTCCACAACATTCGTTTCGTCTCCTTACAGTCGAAGCCGGTACTTGTGATAAGTTGCGCGTAAGGCGAAAGAAGGTTGCCGCCGCCGCGAATATTTCGTTTTTCGACGGTATTTTAGGAGGTCCGATGCAGGTTGCGATCCAGGGAGAGCTTGGCTCATTCAGCCACGAGGCCAGTCTGACGCTGCTTCCGGAGGGTTCGATTGTGCCGTGCGCCGCGGCAGGCGCTGTGCTGGAAGCGCTGGGCAGCAGCCGCGTCGATGCGGCGGTGATTCCCGTGGAGAACAGTCTGGCCGGTTCGGTGATGGATTTTTACGATCTGTTCTTCGCCCATGAATTCGTAGTGGAGCGCGAACTGGAGATGCGGATTCGTCACAATCTGATGGTGGCGCAGGGCGTCAGGATGGAGACGGTGCGGCAAGTGTTGTCGCATCCCGTGGCGCTGGCGCAGTGCAAAGGATTTTTTGCGGCGCATCCGGAGTTGGAGGCGCGGGCCTTTTACGATACGGCGGGCGCGGTGCGGCACGTGACCGAATCGAAGCAAAAAGATTTGGCGGCCATCGGCAGCCGACAGGCGGCGCGGCAGTACGGCGCCAGCATCCTGCAGGAAAGCATCGAGGATCGGGAAGAGAGTTACACTCGCTTCTGGCTGATTCGCCGGCACAACTCCGCCCCAAAGGAACCTGCGCCCACCAAGCTGTCGGTCGCTTTTGTGCTGGAGAATCGACCCGGCGCATTGCTACAGGCGCTGAATACATTTGCCGCGCGCCAACTGAACCTGACCAAGATCGAGTCGCGCCCCATGACTGGGCGGCCGTGGGAGTACATGTTTTACGCCGATGTCGCCATTCCTGGAAACGAGGAGGCGGACGCCGCGCTCGACGATCTGAGAACGGTATGTTCCACCGTAAAGGAATTGGGGCGATACCGGGTGCTGAATCCTGCATCGAAGCAATAGCAGGGAAGATTTACCCGTGGGTCTGTGGAAGAACTGGGTGATGCGCACATCGTTGAATGGGCTGCCCAGCCGATAATGTATTTTGCGACCAAAGACGATTCTTAGCGTCTAAAGGTCATAAAGTTTGATAGAGGGAGACTCAATGTCCAGCGATTTCTTAAGTGTGATCCATCCTGGAGAGCGGAAAGGTCGCGGGAAGGATGGCTCAAAACAGGTCTATCCTGTTTTGCCGGTTCGAGATACGGTTCTGTTTCCTCATGCGGTGCTGCCCTTGACGGTGGGACGGGAAAGTTCCATCCAACTGGTGCAGTCGTTAGGGGAAGAGAAGACCATCATTGTCGTTGCCCAGCGCGATGCGCGCATGGACGCTCCCCAGCCGTTGGATTTGTATGCCGTGGGGACGTTGGCGACGGTGCATAAAGTGGTAAAAATGCCGAACCAGAGCCTGTTCGTGTTCACCGAGGGCACGGAGCGGGTGAAGCTGACGGAGTTCGATCAGTCGACGCCGTACATGAGGTCGGAAGTGGAAGTGATTGAAGACATCGATCCGGAAAAGAGCCCGGAAGCGGAGGCATTGCAGCGCAATATTCTGGCGCAGTTTCAACATATTGTTACGGCTTCGCCGACGCTGTCGGATGAGTTGCAGACGATTGCGCTGAACATCGACGAGGCCGGCCGGCTGGTCGATTTTATTGCGTCTTCGCTGCCGATTCTTTCGACGGTCGACAAGCAGGAACTGCTGGAAACGCCGGATGTAATGGCGCGCATGACGCGCATGAACCGGCATTTGGCCAAGGAACTGGAAGTGCAGCAACTGCGCAACAAGATCCAGTCGGAGGTGCAGGACCAGGTGCAGCAGTCGCAGCGGGATTATTACCTGCGCGAGCAGATGAAGGCCATCCAGAAAGAACTGGGCGAGATGGACGAGGGCCAGAAGGACATTGAAGAGCTGCGCGAAAAGCTGGAAGCCGCCGGGATGCCGGAGGCGGTGAAAAAGGAAGGGCTGAAGGAGTTGGGCCGCTTGTCGCGGATGTCTCCGATGGCGCCCGACTATTCCATCACTCGGACGTACATTGAATGGCTGGCGGTGCTGCCGTGGACGAAATCTTCCGGCAGCGAGGTGGACATTGCCAAGGCGAAAGAGATCCTGGATGAGGATCATTACGACCTGAAGAAGGTGAAGGAACGCATTCTGGATTACCTGGCGGTGCGCCGGCTGAAGCCGGACATGAAGGGGCCGATCCTGTGCTTTGTCGGACCTCCAGGCGTGGGGAAAACGTCGCTGGGGCGCAGCATTGCGCGCGCGCTGGGACGCAAGTTCCAGCGGATTTCCCTCGGCGGCATGCATGACGAGGCCGAAATTCGTGGACATCGGCGCACCTACATTGGCGCCATGCCGGGGCAGATCATGCAGTCGCTGCGGCGAGCGGAAACCAACGATCCTGTGTTTATGCTGGACGAGGTCGACAAGCTGGGCAGGGACTTCCGCGGCGACCCGTCGTCGGCGTTGCTGGAAACATTGGACCCGGAGCAGAATTTCAGCTTCCGGGACAATTATCTGGATGTGCCGTTCGATCTTTCGAAGGTGCTGTTCATCTGCACGGCGAACATGCTGGACCCGATTCCAGAACCGCTGCGGGACCGCATGGAGATCATCGAACTGACCGGCTACACGGAAGATGAAAAGGTCCACATTGCGTTTCGCTATTTGATTCCTCGGCAGATCAAGGAAAACGGCATCGAGGACAAGGACATTGAGTTTCCAGAAGCGGCAGTGCGCAGCCTGGTGCGGCACTACACGCACGAGGCGGGCGTTCGCAAGCTGGAGCAGTGGATTGGGACTGTTTGCCGCAAGCAGGCGCGCCGGATTGCCGAAGGGCTGACAGACAAACTGGTCGTCACACCGGCGGTGATCCAGGAATTTCTGGGCGGCATCAAAGTGCGCGTGGACACGGAAATCGCCGAGCGCACCCAACGGCCTGGGGTTGCCGTTGGGCTGGCCTGGACCCCGGCGGGAGGCGACATTCTGTTTATTGAAGCCAGCCGCATGAAGGGCAAAGGCGGCTTTACGATGACCGGGCAGATCGGCGAGGTAATGCAGGAGTCGATGCAGGCCGCGCTGACCTGGGTGCGCTCCAACGCGAAACTGTTGAGCCTGAAAGAGGACTTCAATTCGAAACTGGACCTGCACATTCACATTCCTGCGGGCGCGATTCCGAAGGACGGGCCTTCGGCGGGTGTGACGCTGGTGACCACGCTGGTCTCATTGATGACGGACACTGTGATTCGTCCGCTGACGGCGATGACCGGCGAGATTACGCTGAGCGGCAATGTGCTGCCGGTGGGCGGAATCAAGGAGAAGTTCCTGGCGGCGCGGCGGGCCGGGGTCCGCGACATTATTCTGCCGGAAGAAAACCGGTTGAATGTGGAAGAGGACCTGTTGCCGGAGCAGTTGGCAGGGGTGACGGTCCACTATGCGCGTCGCATTGAGGACGTGCTGGCGATCGCGCTGCCGGATGCGTTGAAGCCGCGTGTGCTGGAAGAAGCGATCCAGCAGGCGCCGCCGGTGACACACGTGCCGGAGACTGCGCACGCATAGGGAGTCGTTTTGAACCCTTCGGCCACGCTCGGGGCAGGCTCCGCGCAGCGCAGTGAAGGTTCCAGAGGATGATGGCGATAATTGTCACGCCGGTTTCCTCTGGATTCTTCGCTTCGCTCAGAATGACAAGCCGTTTTATCGAGAACTCAATAAGTGTTGACCATTGGCCATTCCACGCTGCCGATTGAGATTTTCCGTAGCGCGCTGGTGGATAATGGCGTCGCGCTGCTGGTGGACGTGCGGACGATTCCGCAGTCGCGGCACAACCCGCAATTTGGCAAGGAGGCGCTGTCGGCGTCGTTGCGCTCGGCGGGCATTGAATATCACTGGATGCAGGCGCTGGGCGGCCTGCGGCACGCGCGGAAAGATTCCATCAACACAGGGTGGCGCAATGCCAGCTTTCGCGGCTATGCCGACTATATGCAGACCGGGGCCTTCGCGGAGGCGTTACAGGAATTGATGGAGATGGGCGAGCAAACGGCAGTCGCGATCATGTGTTCAGAGGCTGTGCCGTGGCGTTGCCATCGATCGCTGATCGGCGACGCGCTGCTGGTGCGCGGACACTCTGTCGAGGATATTTTTGTCTCGGCGGCAGGCAAATCGCATCGTAAACCGCACACGCTTACGCCATTTGCGCGGGTCGAGGGAATGCGACTCTGGTACCCGGCGGAGCCGGAGTTGCAGGAATTGCCATTGCCGGCAGAAAAGACATAGCCATAAACCCAGGTCTTAAAAGCGAGACCCTTCGACAAGCTCAGGGCAGGCTCTGGGGCATCCAGATTTGCTTTCTACGCACTACACTTTAGCCATGCACGTCCATGTTCTGCTCTTTGGTGCATTGAAGGACCTGCGGGCGCGGGAGACGGAAACTGTCGAGTTGCCGGAGCAGGCGACGGTGGCGGACTTTCTGCGCCGGTTTGTCGCGGCGGCTCCTGAGGTGGGAAAGTATGCGGGCTCGCTGGCGATTGCGGTGAA
Source organism: Acidobacteriota bacterium (assembly GCA_021791935.1). Taxonomy (GTDB): domain Bacteria; phylum Acidobacteriota; class Terriglobia; order Terriglobales; family Acidobacteriaceae; genus JAKAAZ01. The sequence goes on along the minus strand of JAJYVR010000025.1, from coordinate 3,603 downwards.
CCGGGAATATGCGCTGCCCTCGCAGGTGCTGCGTGAGGGCGATGAGATTGCAGTATTGCCGCCGGTCAGCGGCGGTTCCGCGGATGAGGAGTCAATTGAGGGAAGCGATTCGATTCACCTGCAACGCCAGCCCATCGATGCGGGTCCGCTGGTGGCCGCGGTGAAAGAAGGCGAGGCCGGCGCGGTGGCGGTATTCGATGGAATTGTGCGCAACAATACGCGCGGACGGCGCACGCTGTACCTCGATTACGAATCGTATGAAGCCATGGCGTTGAGCCAGATGCAGGGGCTGGCTCGCGATGCGCGGCAACGATTTGATGTGCGGCGAATTGCATTGGTGCATCGACTGGGACGGTTGCAGGTGGGGGAGACCAGCGTTTTGATTGTGGTGGCATCCGCGCATCGCGCGCAGGCGTTCGATGCCTGCCGCTGGATCATCGACACGCTGAAGAAAACAGTTCCCATCTGGAAAAAAGAATGGTTCGAGGATGGCGCGGTGTGGGCTGACGGCGAGCCTTTCCCAGCGGAAATTTCGGTTCGCGAATCCGGCGCGAACTCGGACGAGAAGAAGCCGTGAGAAGGTACTTGGCCGTTGTGAGTTTCGCGGCGTTCCTGGTCCTTCCCGGTGGCGTGAATTTGTTTCTTCCCACCCTAGCCGCAAACGGCGCGGCGAGCACGGGGCGTCCGCAAGTTCCACAAGGATCGTTGCGGGTCCAGGTGAACCTGGTGAATGTTCCGGTGAGCGTGGTGGATCGGCGTGGGCAACCGGTGACTGGGCTTCATCGCGACGATTTTTTGCTGACCGAAGACGGCCATCCGGAAACGATTCGGCTGTTTGAGGTAAACGCTGCGTGGCCGCTTTCCATTGTGTTGGCCATCGACACCAGCGTCAGCGCGCGCGCAGATTTGCCGCTGGCAAAGCAGGCGGCATATGAATTCGCCCATTCTGTATTGCGCCGCGAGGACCAGGTCGAGTTGTTAGGGTTCGCCGGCGAGGTGACGGAGGTGGTCCCGTTTACCGGCAATCTGCGCGCGCTGGACCATGGTTTGCGCAGCCTGCATGGCAATGGGCCGACCGCCCTGTATGCGGCGATTGCGCAGGCCGCAAGCGATCTCGGACAATACTCCGGTCGCAAAGTCATTGTGGCGATCAGCGATGGATCGAACAGTGTTCCCGGAGTGGATTACAAACAGGCGCGGGCCGCTGCCTTGCGTGCGCAGGCGAGTATTGAAAGCATCATCCTGGTTCCCATCAAGGCCAACGCCGGTCGAGACCTTGGCGGGGAACACGCGCTGATCCAACTGTCTCGCGATACCGGCGGGCAATATTTCTATGCAGACGCCGCAGACCCGTTGCAGGATGCGGTGACGCAGCTTTCGCTGGCGCTTCGCTCGGAGTATTTGTTGGGCTACTATCCGGCGCAGGCGGTTGCGACGGGCGAGGAGGCCGACGGGTTTCGGAAGATTCAGTTGCGGCTCACCAATCCAGCAATGGGCCGCGCCTATCGATTGCAATATCGCACCGGGTATTACGCTGGGGGCATCATGCGCTAGGCACGATATACTTTGGTTGTGAATTCCACTGGCAGCGGTCGGCGCAAGCAGAAAACTCATCATCCGCAAACGGAAACCGGGCAGGAAGCGATGTACCTGCGCAGCCTGAGCGATCGGCAGACGCCGGTGGTGGTGCAGTTGCGGGATGGCGAGTCGCTGCATGGATGGATCGAGTATTTCGACGACCGGATGATTCGCCTGACCCGGGAGGGCAAGCCAAACCTGTTCATCTACAAGCATCAGATTCTGACGATTACGGAAAAAGCCCGCGATCGCGCGCCGCGAAAAGACAAGCAGTTTGAGGCGGAAGCGTCGAGCGAGGATTCGCTGGTATGAGCGAACACACTTTTTTCCATGCCGGGCCGGCATCGGAGATGGCGCGCGCCGCTGGCGCTCTGCTGCGAAGGCACTACGAACACGGAGTGGCCACGGAATATAAAGGCGAAGTCGATCTGGTGACGGTGGCGGATCGTGAGAGCGAAAAGCTGTTGGTGGGGCGGCTGCGCGCGCAATGGCCGGACTATGGCATTGTCGGCGAAGAGGGCACGCGGACGCAGATGGAATGCGAATATCGCTGGTACATCGATCCGCTGGATGGCACCACGAATTTCGCCCATGGATTTCCGGCGTTTTGCGTGTCGATGGGATTGGAACGCCGCAATCCTGGAACTGCGGTGGACGCCGATGGCGAACTGGTTGCGGCAGTCATCTACGATCCGCTGCGGGATGAGATGTTTCTGGCGGAAAAGGGACAAGGCGCGACGCTGAACGGCAAGCCGATTCATGTTTCCGCTACAGAAACGCTGGCTGAATCGCTGATTGCCACGGGATTTCCCAGCCGCAAGCGCCACGGCAATCCCAACGCGCATTTTTATCATGAGTTCACCTTGCGCTCCCATGGAGTGCGCCGCGCCGGCTCCGCGGCGCTCGATTTGGCATATACAGCGTGCGCCCGATTGGACGGGTATTGGGAGTTCAAGCTGAATTCCTGGGACACGGCGGCGGGTGTGCTGCTGGTGCGTGAAGCCGGGGGCATGGTCACGTATGTCGATGGCAGCCCGTTTCACCTTGTGAGTGCGGAAGTGCTGGCCAGCAATGGAAAAATTCACGGTGCCATGATCCGGCTGTTCCAGGACATGCTGGCAGGGCGCAACCTGGAGCCCATCCAATCTGCGCGGGAGTTCGCCGCTGAACGTGCCGAGCGACTTGCAGCGGCCGCGAGATGAGCGGTAGACCTCGGACTTCAGTCCGGGGATGACAAGCCGCCCGACCAAGCCTTTAGCAACGCATCAGATGTTGAGTCTCAGGAGTCTTGCATTCATCCTAGCGTCAGCGATACGGCGCGCGCGCGCCTTGTCCTGCGCTGCTGTCCATTGCTTTCCCGACAGAATCAGCGGGAAGAAACTGAGGATAATGGCTACAGAAATGCCTACAAGAATGGCGGTCGTTTGCATGTCAGTCCCTTACGAACAATTTACACCTTCCAGGCTCGGACGGGTCATCCCGGCGCAGTCCAGCAAAAAATACAATCAACGCAGATTTAGGACACCACCAATTTTTCCTAGTGGACAACCTTGCACCGGCTGTGCTGATACAATCGAGATGACTTGCTAGTCCCTGTCAGGAGAGTTTTCACCCATGGCTTACGTGATTGCAGAACCCTGCATCGGCACGAAAGATACCGCTTGCGTCGATGCCTGCCCGGTGGATTGCATTCATCCCAAGAAGGATGAGGAAGGTTTTGAGGGGTCCAATCAACTCTTCATCGATCCAGTGGAATGCATCGATTGCGGCGCGTGCGTGCCGGTTTGCCCGGTGTCGGCCATTTTTACCGCCGACGATTTGCCGGAAAAATGGAAGAATTACGAGCAGATCAACGCCCAGCATTTCGGCCGCTAGATCTGTTTCTTGTCTCGGGAAAGCGCGCAGCTCCAGGGCTGCGCGTTTTTCATTGGGCGCCGCTTTTCCGGCCCCGACTCGATCGAATTGAACTCTCGTCCACGCTATGACTCTGCATCAATCTGAGGCGATCGTGCTGCGCACCTGGCC
>JAJYVR010000024.1 GCA_021791935.1 Acidobacteriota bacterium | reverse complement strand
GCGCCAAGGTTACATAGCTGTACATCGCCGTCTGCTTCCGATCGTCTCCACGCATTCTCATTGGATGAATCTACCTGTGGAAAGTTACCGCAACTACCGCAAAACTGAGAGTTTTTCCGCAGCCTGTCCAGCACATAGACGCGGCAGCGGGAGAGCAGCGCGGCATTCAGCTCGAAGGATGGATTCTCGGTGGTGGCGCCGATCAGTCGGATCGCTCCTCGTTCGACATACGGCAAAAAGGCATCCTGCTGGCTGCGGTTGAAGCGATGAATTTCATCGATAAATAGAATCGTGCGCATGCCGGCTGACGCAGCCTGATCGGCTTCCGCCATGACCTGCTTTATCTCTTTGATGCCGCTGACGACCGCGGAAAACTCGATGAAGGTTGCCTGAGTGGTGTGCGCGACGATCTTGGCCAGCGTGGTTTTTCCCACTCCCGGCGGTCCCCACAGAATCATCGACGTGGTGTCGTCGGTTTCCAACTGCAGGCGCAATGCTTTGCCGGAAGCCAGTAAATGTTCCTGGCCGACAAATTCATCCAGTGTGCGCGGACGCACCCGCTCCGCCAACGGGCGCTGGCGCAAATCGGAGGGCGTCTCGTTGGAATATGCGGGACCGCCGGGTAGTGCATCGAACAGGCTCATGGCTTGCCTCGGAGGGATGCAATGCTGCGTTGCCGCGATGCCTCATACAGCACAATCGACGCGGCGATGGCGGCGTTCAACGACTCCACCGGGCCCGGACAGGGCACGTGGAACTTTCCGTCGCAGAGAGACAAAATGTCGTCCGAAATTCCGGCGCCTTCATTGCCGACGACCACGGCCATGGGTCCGCGCAAGTCCGCCTCGAAGATGGAAGTTCCAGCCTCAGCAATGCAGGCATAGACGGGGATTTGTTTTTCGGTCAAACGCCGCAGGAGCAATGCGTCGCCTAAAGAAGCGATAGGCAGACGAAAGCTCGATCCCGCGGAGGCGCGCAGCGCTTTCTGGTTCCACGGGCTGACGCTTCCCGGCGTCGTCAAAACACCCGTGGCGGCGAATGCCTCGGCGGAACGAACAATGGTCCCGACATTGCCCGGATCCTGCAGCCCCGCCAGGATGACGAGTCGAGGCTGCTCCGCGGCAAGCAGCGATTCAAGCGTCCAGCTTGGAGCTTCCACCAACGCGGCGACGCCTTGCGGCGAGTCAGTCGCGCAGGCATGGTCCAACGCGTCCGCCGCGACAGTAAAAACCTTCACCTGGCCGGGAAAGTGCCGCTCTCTTTCCCCGACGCGGTCCTCGCGCAGAAACAAAGTATCGAATCGAAGTCCGCTGCGCTGGGCTTCCTCAATAAGATGGTTCCCCTCGATTGCGATAAGTCCGTCCGCGCCGATTCCTGGACGCAGCAACCTCTGGCGCAGGTCCCTCAGCCGCGCGTTTTGGCGGCTACGGATCGTTTCAACGGAAGCTGAGACCAGGGAGTCCGGCATATCTGGCGATTTTACGCCGTGGACGGATGTGTTTCGGCGTCGCGACGATTTCCGGCGGTCCAGTCTTCGACGAACGGGTATCATGGGTCAAGCTCGAAAATATTCGTGCCATCGACTCTTCGAGCTACAACTCGCGGACGTGGAGAAACAGTTTGTCAGCGGAAATACTGCGCGTGCAGCCGGATGAACCGGAGCCGGATAAGATCGAGTACATTGTGCGCTGCCTGCGGGCGGGTAGTGTCGTCGGTTTGCCGACGGACACGTTTTACGGTCTGGCTGTGGACCCGGTCAACCTGCATGCGGTCGATCTGATATACGACATCAAGATGCGTCTGCGGCACAAGCCGCTTTCGTTGCTGCTGGCCGATGTCGCCCAGGCATATGAAATCGCGCGCAATCTCGACTCCCAATTCGACCGTCTGGCTGAGCGTTTCTGGCCCGGGCCGTTGACCGTGATCGTGCGCGCCGGAACTCGGTTGCCGTTGCGGGTCACAGCCAATACTGGAAATGTTGCGTTGCGGGTCCCGGACGCTGCCATTCCGCGGGCCGTGGTGCGTATGCTGGGCCTGCCGGTCACGGCGACCTCCGCCAACGCGTTTGGCGCGCCAGAATGCACGCACGCCGCAGGGGTCCGAGATCAACTCGGCGATCGTCTCCCCTTGATCGTCGATGGCGGGCCAACTGGAAGAACCCTCCCCACGACCATTGTCGACCTTTCCGCGGGGCCAGGGGCCTGGCAGATTCTACGCGAGGGTGCGATTCCAACGCACGAGATTGCTCTCGCGCTGCAATAACGGGGCTTGACGCGATGCGCGATATGCCGCCTGAAGAACGCGACTGGGAAGACGCGGATGACCGGGGACCCGGCAGAATGCGCGGCATCTTGCGCCGGGCACTGCGCGGCACGGTCACAGTCGCGCTGCTGGTTTGCTTCGCGTGGTTCTGGTGGCTCTTTATCGAGATACGGGAAACCTCCTATACCATCCAGACCCTCCCCGCCGATGCCATTGCGGTTTTTGGCGCTGCGGAATACAACGGCCGGCCTTCCCCAGTATTGAATGCTCGATTGGAACACGCACTCGATCTCTACCGGCGCGGATTGGCTCCCCTGCTGATTTCTCTTGGAGGCGGGGCCGGCTCGCAATACGATCCGCAATTGAGCGAAGGCGCCGTGGGCCGCGATTTCTTTCTGACTCATGGCGTTCCAGATCGCAGGATCATCGCGGAAACTACCAGCAGCGATACCGAGGAATCTGTGGACAGACTGGCGGCGATCGCCCGGGAGAACCATCTGCGAACCATTCTGGTCGTCAGCGATGGGACCCACATGTTTCGCATTCGCGAACTATGTCGCGCCCAGGGGCTGCATGTCCTGCTTTCGCCGCGGGAAACGGGCAAATCCGTTGGCCAGCTCGAGATTGCGGAACGATACCTGCACGAAATGGCCAGCTACACTCTGTGGCGTCTGCACCTGCACTGATCCGCTTGGCACTGGATCGCCGGAGAATTGCCGCGAGGAGCACTCGCTCCGTGGCGCGCAGGAAACCCGATCGTTGGGACCGCGAAAATACCGGCGCTGATTTACAATCAGTGACAGCGTCAATCGATTGCTGGAAACCATGGGGTATTCACGAGTGTTGTCAGTTTTTGGGCGAAGAAGGCCCTGGGAATTATTGGGATCGAGTCTGATATTCGCCTTTATGCTGGGCTGCGGAGATTTATACCGTCCCATCGTAACGAGCGTCCCTCCGGTCGAGCCCTCGGCTCAACCGACCAAGTATGCGCTAGTGCTCACCTGCGGCAACAACGCCAATGCCTCTACACCGTACATTGACCAGGTTTGCTTGGACAGCACTGTGCCGGGATACGCATCGATGGTGAACTTTTCCGGCGACACGCTGTACGTTCGGCTGAATGTAGGTACCGGGCCGCGTTGGGAGACGATGGCCGTCAACAGCAACGGTAGCGCCGGCATCCTCTACAACACAAACGCGGATGGCACCATTACCTTGTTCGATGCAGCGTACAGCACACTAAAACCCCCGGAAAACAATACCGTATATTCCAGCACCCTGCTCGCAGACGCCGATCCCAGCACACTGTTATCGACCACGAATTATTTGTATGTCGCGCAGACCGGACGTAGGTCCGTCGAAGTGATGAAAACATCGAATGGCGCGACTTCGCCATCCGGTTTTCTTGAGGTCCCGCTCATCGATGCGAGGAACCCCTCGGCGCCGCAATATCCCGTCAACCTGGTCGGCAATCCAAACACACAGCGTATCTATGCCATCAGCTACGACGATAACCTGACGCCGCCTGCCGGCAACTGTCCGGCTTCCAATTCTCAGGGCACGGCGACGGGCATCGAAACCACGACGAACACACCGTCTTCCAACTTGGCCCTCGGCCTCTGTCCGATCTACGGCGTGATGAGTTTCGACAACCGGCGTGTCTTCATCCTGAATCAAGGCAGCGGTACAGTTTCAGTGATCGATAGCCAGCAGAACCAGATCGATACGAGTCCGAATCTGCTCCATAACCAGCCGAATGCGCCGCCGGGCCAGATCCTTGTTGGACAAGGCCCCATCTGGGCGACGATTTACAACACCGGATCAATTCTTGCCGTGGCGAACTCGGGCTCGGACACGCTGACCTTGATCAATATCAGCGAGGACGTCTATGGCAACGACAGCCCCAACTTCGGCCAGATCATTGCCACCGTGCCAGTGGGCAGCAATCCGTCTTCCGTCTCGATCCTGCAGGATGGAACACGCGCGTATGTTGCCAATCGCGGAGATGGGACCGTCAGCGTTGTCAGTCTGATCAGCAATACTGTCACCAAGACCATTCCGTTGCCGCAGGAACCATGCTCGGCAGGCAATCTGAATGTCCTTTGCACGGTCCATCCCATTTCGATCGCGGCCACGACCGGCACTCCCACAGGCAAGGTATACGTCGTTTCCCCAGACACGAATATGCTGACCATCATTCAGACGGTGGACGATACCGTCGACACAAGCCTGCCCCTCACCGGGAACGGTATCCAGGTCTACCTCACAGGGCCCTGATTCCGACAACATGCCGGCTGGCACGGGCCGCGAACGATCGGCCGACTGATAACGGTGCAAGGATGAAGCTTCGTCTGGATAAGCTGCTGGTTGGTCATGGTATTGCGGCGACGCGAACGCGCGCCCAGCAGCGTATTTCCGCTGGCCACATCACGGTGGACGGCGCAATCGTCACCAAGGCCGGATTCCTCGTCGACGGCTCCCAGCAGGCGATCCAAGCGCTTGAGCAAGACCTTCCGTATGTCAGTCGCGGAGGAGTGAAGCTGGCATCCGCGCTGGATGCCTGGAACATCGACGTTTGCGGACGCACCTGTTTGGACATTGGCATTTCCACGGGAGGATTCAGCGATTGCCTGTTGCAACGAGGAGCGGCTTCGGTCGTCGGGATCGACAGCGGCCACGGCCAGTTGGCGGAAAAGCTTCGCTCGGACCCGCGCCTGTTGCTGCTGGAACGCACCAACGCGCGCTATCTTACCGCCAGCATGCTGCCGCCCGGAATTGGGTTCTTCACCGTCGATGTCTCCTTCATTGCAGCCTCGCTGATTTTGCCCGCTGCGATTGCGGCTGCGTTTTCGGCAGATGCGAATGTTCCGGACGGCCGCAGCCGCGAGGCGGTCATTCTGGTGAAGCCGCAATTTGAGGCGGGCAAGGAATTTGTCGGCAAGGGTGGCATCGTTCACAGCTCCGCTGCGCATCGGCGAGCCGTTGACAGGGTGATAGGGACTCTAGCCGCACATGGCGCGGTAGAGACAAGGGCGATGGATTCGCCGATTCCGGGTGGAGATGGAAATCGTGAGTTTCTGATATACGCTCGGTTTTGAGGGGAGAACGCATGCCGTCGATCGCAATTATCTCCAAGCCGCAAAAACCGGAACTGGCAACCATCCTGCCGGAACTGACGGTTTGGCTGAAACAGCACGGGTATGTTGCCGTGCTGGATCCGATGAGCGCGGCCTACCTGGGTTCTGGAGAAGCGGTGCCCCGCCACCTGATGCACGAGCGTCCGTCGGAGCTAGTGATTGTGCTGGGCGGCGATGGAACATTGCTGGCCGCTGCGAGAGCCTTCGCGCGCACACAGACGCCAATTCTGAGCGTCAACCTCGGTTCGCTGGGCTTTTTGGCGGAAGTGCCGCTGGCAGAACTATTTACCACCCTGGAATCCTGGCTTGAGAACGGATGCGCCATCGACGAACGCGCCATGTTGCACGCCGAGGTCCGCCGCGCCGGCCTGGTCCACCACGAGTTTGAAGCGCTGAACGACGTTGTCATTACCAAGGGCACCATTGCGCGTATGGTCAGCATTCTGGTCAAGGCCGGCGATCAGACGGTGGCCCAGTTCAGCGCGGATGGGGTGATTGTGGCGACACCGACCGGCTCCACGGCGTACAACCTCGCCGCCAACGGGCCCATTCTTGCGCCCGATATCGACGGCATGATCGTCACCGCTGTATGTCCCCATCAACTGACGGTCCGCCCGCTGGTGGTGCGCGGAGACGCGAAAATCACGCTCACCATCGAAGGGGTCCCGGAGCAGATTTACCTGACGGTCGATGGGCAGGAAGCGGTCGAACTGAAGCTCGGCGACGAGCTGCACTGTTGCCGGTCCCGTTATACGATCCGCCTGATTCGCAGGAGCGGAAACAGCTTCTTCGATGTACTGCGGGCCAAGCTGAAATGGGGCGAGCGATGACGGCTTTTTTTAAAGGCGCATGACGGGATCTTTCTCCGGTCACTTCGATAACTCGTCGACCAGGATCTTCGCCTTATTCGCCAAAGTCTGCGCGCCGACCATATCGTTCATGCTCAAGGCTTGTCGAGCTTGCGCAAGAAATGAGTTCGCCTGCGCGACGGCGTCCTTGTGTTTCGTCTGTTGCTGCGTCGAAAGCTTTTTAAGCTGGGCTTCTGTGGAATCGATGAGGCGTTTGGTCTGCGCGGCCTCTGTCGGAGTCGCAGTGGAATCGTCGGCGGAGAGTTGGCCGATGACGGCGGTCGCGGACGCAGTCGCTCCGCTGCCCGAAGTTCCCGGCTGGGTCTCGGTCGGCGCAGTTTCTGGCCCTCCCTTGGGCGTGGCGCGGCGATGGCGGACTTTCGCAGTGCGCCTCTTGCGCGGGGGCGCGGTAGCGGGCGGGGGCGCGGCAGCCGGTACCGGTTTCGAGGGCCCCAATTGCACGTCATGGAGCGCAAGCGGCGGCAAGGTTGGCAGGGGATTGACGATGGGAGCTTGCGCGCGCGGCGGGGGGAGCGCTCGCTCCGGCTTGCGATGGCAGCCGGCGATCGAGAACGTCAGCAGAAATGAGACAAAAAATAGGCGCCAATACCGCATCCTTCTCCTGCATTTCTTTGACGCGTCAATCGACGTTCTTCCTCGATCGACCCACGATCCGCTCGCGAACCTAGCCGGCACTCGCGCTTACAATCGATTTTGGTTCCGGCAGGGAGGCCACAGGAAGCCGGAGCGTGAACTGCGTGCCTACATCCACCTCAGATTCTACTTGAACTGAGCCGTTGTGGAGTTGCAGTATACGATAGGTCATTGCCAGTCCAATCCCCGTTCCGTCCCGTTTTGTCGTGAAATAGAGATTGAAGATGCGGCTGAGTATTTCGCGCGGAATGCCACAGCCTTGATCGCGGATTCGCAGACTTGCTTCGTGCCCGTGTTGCCTCAGCTCGACATGCAGTTCACCGCCGTTCGCCATGGATTGCGCGCCATTCAGGAGCACATTCAGCAGCGCCTGCTGAATCATGTCCGCATCCACGCGAACATAGACGGGTGAACTCGGCATCAAGCTAACCACATGGACGGAGCGTTGCGCCAGGTCCGGCTCCGCCAGGGTAAGTACGGAGGTAACAACGGAGCGAAGATCGTGCATGGCCAGGTCCAGTTCCACGGGCCGCGAAAAGTCGATCAAGGTCTGGACCACCCGATCGAGACGCCGGATCTCGTTGTGAATCACGTCCACGTGACGCTCAGCGCTGCTATCGTTTCGCGCCAGTTTTTCGCGCAACAACTCCAGGTGAACCACGATGGCATTGATTGGGTTTTTCACCTCGTGGCCTACGCCGGAGGTCAGTCGCCCAAGGTCCGCCAGGCGCCGCGAAACTTCCAGTTCGTTCTCAATCTTCCGCATGGATTCGGTATCGTGCAGGGTCAGCAGGGCCCCTAACGTGTCGGAGGGGGTGGTCGGGTCTTCGCTGTGGATAAAGTCCAATGAGACCTGAATCCGGCGACCAGTTTCTGTAATGACCTCTTCCTGCATCAGCATGACCCGCGCATTGAAGGCGCGGCGAACGACCTGGCCCAGCGTCGATTGGCGATCGAAGATGTCGTGCAGTTCGAGGCCCAGCATCTGTTGCCGGGTCATCCCCAGGAAATGCTCGACAGAATCGCTGACCATCACCACGCGCGCATCCTGGGTGAACAGCATCACGCCGTCTTGCAGATTTTCCAGCACCTGGTCCAGATTTTCCTTTAGGGCCGTGAAGACTTCTTCGACACTGCGCATTCGCTGGCCGATGCGCTCAATCTTGCTGGAAACTCGAGAAATTTCGTCCGACTTCGCCAGTAGAAGCCCCGGCTCCGACGTCGGTTGGGGCTCTGCCAACATGAATTGATCGAGCCGATCGCTGATCACCTGCAGGGGATGGAGCGCCATATTGGAAAGCAAGGCCGCCAGCAGGATGGTGAGGAGCACGGAGAGGACCACGATGATGAATTCCGCGAGCAGCCAGGGGGCCAACTGGCTGCGAAGAAATGTCGTCCTCACTCCCACCCGAACAGTAAGGAAAGGAGCGCGATTGCGGTCCAGCCGGGCATCGACGGCATAGACAGCGGGAGGCCCGAATACGATGCGAAATTTTTGCCACGCGGTTTCTTGCTGCAACGAAACAAAGCTCGGCTGTTGGGGCATGGCATGGCCCTGATAGAGGGGGTCCGTGCTGAGCAGAATCGTTCCATTGCTGCCGGCGATGTTAATGTCGTAAATCGTCGGCTCATAGCGGATGAAGGAGGACAACATCAGGTGGAGCGCCGCATCCTGCTGCAAGGCGCGGGTCACGGCCTCATTGAGAGCGTCGGGATTGTTGGGAGGCAATGTGACATGGGCCATGCCGTGCTCAATCGCCGCTCGCGCCGCCAGCATTACCTGAAGAGCGGCAATGTCCGTATGCCGGTAGCTCTGTTGGATACGTTCCGACAACAATTGCGACAAATACAAAGCCGACAGCAAGATCACCATGGCGGATACCATCCCGGTGATTGCCAGTACGAGCTTGAGGCGGATTCTCATGGCGGATGCTGGATTGCGGAATCGTCCTCGGGTTGCGGCTGAGGTCTTTCGGGCGACGCTCAGTTTTCGCGAAATTTCAGCGGCTCCGGGCGGCTCTTTTGCTGTTGCGCGCCTACTCGCCGCTCTCCGCCGAACTTCCGTATTCCTTCAGTTTATTGTGCAGCGTTTTCAGGCTGATACCAAGGATTTCCGCCGCGCGTGTTTTATTGTTTCCGGTCGATTTCAGGGTGCGCAGAATCAGGCGCTTCTCCGCCTCGTCTACAGTCGTGCCCACTGGCATCTGGACCTGGCCGGAATCGGATACGGCTGAGATATGCGCCACGCCAAAGCCCGGAGGCAAATGCTGATGGCCCAGGGTTCCGCTGCCGCACAGCACCACCGCCCTTTCCAGAACATTGCGCAGCTCGCGAACATTTCCCGGCCAGTCGTAGGATTCGAATTCGCGCAACAGTTCGGGTTGAATGCCAGTCACATGGCAGCCGTGGCGTTCATTCATGGCGCGGACCATGGCATCGGCAATGAGAGGAATATCTTCCGGATGCCGGCGCAGCGGCGGCATATCGATGTTGAAGACATTCAGCCGGTAGTATAGGTCGTTGCGCAAATGGCCGTCCGCAATGGCGGTTGCAGGGTCCTTATTGGTGGCCGCAAGCACCCGCACGTTGATCTGCGTTTCCACTTTGCTGCCCAAGCGCCGCAAGGTACGGTCCTCCAAAACGCGCAACAGCTTGGCCTGGGTTGCGATGGGCATTTCGCCAATCTCGTCCAGCAGCAACGTGCCTTCTTCCGCCAGTTCAAAACAGCCGGCGCGGCGTTCCACAGCGCCAGTAAACGCGCCTCGTTCATGGCCGAAGATTTCGCTTTCGATCAGGGTTTCCGGGATCGCCGCGCAATTCACCGCAATGAACGGCTTGCTGCTGCGACCGCTGAGCTCGTGCAGGGTGCGCGCCACCACTTCTTTGCCGGTGCCGCTCTCTCCCGTGATCAGGACGGAAACGTTATTGGGCGCAATCCGCTCAATCAGGCGAAATATTGCCTGCATGGGCGCGGATTTTCCAACCAGGGAGCCAAGCACCCCGGTTTCCTGCACTGTGAGACGAACATTCTCGATTTCTCGTTCCGCCTGTTGCTGCGAACCGGCGCTGGCCAGCAATCTTTTCAGGCGAATCGGGTCGACGGGCTTCTGGATGTAGTCGAAGGCCCCTAGCTTCATCGATTCGACCGCGCTCTCTATACTGCCCTGGGCCGTCAGCATAATCACGGCCAGCTTGTCTTGCAACTTGGCCAGGTGCGACAGCAAGGTCAGCCCATCCATGCGCGGCATCTTCAAATCGGAGACAAGGATCGTCGGGCGCCAATCCTGGATGCGTTCCATTGCCTCCACCCCGTCTCCCGCCACGTCCGTGGCGTAGCCCCAGCCGGAGATCAGCTCCGCCAGACCCATACGGGCGTTGGGTTCATCTTCGACAATAAGAACTCTTTGATCCATGAGGTATGCTGTTTCATTCGGGCACCTGGACAGGACATCATGCCTCTCTTACGGCAGCAGTCCCGGGGTGCCTATCCTGTCCTGTTTGTACCATGGGGCCGGGTTTGCCGCTTGCCGCCAACGCCTGTCCGTCGCCCATTTCAAGGCCCGGTCCTGCGATGTATTCTGGAATCGCCTATGGAACACGAAATTTCGATTCCGGACCTCCAAGAAAAACTAAAAACTCCCCCGTCCAGCCCCGGCGGGGAACAATTCTGCCTGTTGGACGTGCGCGAGCCGTGGGAGGCAAAACTTTGCGCCCTTCCGGGGGCGCGGCTGATTCCGATGGGGGACGTGCCATCGCGTGCCCATCGGGAACTGGATCCGGAGGCGCACATCGTCGTCTACTGCCATTACGGAATGCGCTCTCTCAGTGTGGTATTGTGGCTGCGCGAGCAGGGATTTGAACGAGCGCAGTCGTTGGCAGGCGGAATTGAAGCCTGGGCTCGTAGCGTGGATCCGTCCATGGCCCGATACTGAAACACGCGTCACCCTGTGCCTTTTACATTCCGAGGAATGTTTATGCCTACCGAAGCTCTTCAATTTGCACGCCAGAACCAAAGCCGCTTTCTTGAGGAGTTGAAGGATTTGTTGCGGATTCCCTCCATCTCCACATTGCCGGAACATCGCGGCGACGTCCGCCGGACAGCCGAGGTCCTGGCCGCGGAACTCAAGCGGATCGGTCTTGAACATGTTGAGGCAATTGAAACCGGCGGCCATCCGCTGGTGTATGCGGACTGGCTGCATGCCAAGGGCAAGGCGACCTGCCTTTGCTATGGACACTACGACGTGCAGCCTCCTGACCCGCTGGAAGAGTGGACGACACCGCCGTTTGAGCCGGCGGAGCGCAATGGCAACATCTATGCGCGCGGGGCGGTGGATGACAAGGGCCAAATGTACATGCACGTCAAGGCGCTGGAAAGTATGCTGCATGTCCACCAAGGAAAATTGCCGCTGAATATTCGGGTAATTCTGGAAGGCGAGGAGGAAGTTGGCGGCGAGGGAATTGCCCAGTTCGTCCGGGAGCATCCTGAGCGCTTGCGGGCGGACTTTGCGCTGATCTCCGACACGGAAATGTTTGCGCCGGATTTGCCAACATTGTGTGTCGGATTGCGAGGCATGATTTACACCGAGATCGAGGCGCGCGGAGCAGCCACCGATCTGCATTCCGGCATGTATGGCGGCGTCGCGCCCAATCCGTTTTTCGCGCTCTGCCAGGTCCTGTCGCAGTTGAAAGACGCCAACGGACACATCTTGATTCCCGGCGTATATGACGACGTTGTGCCGCCCTCAGCGGCGGAACTGAATGCCTGGAAGTCGTTGCCTTTCGACGAAGCCGAATTTCAAAAGAAAGAAGTCGGCTCTTCCGCATTGACCGGGGAACTGGAGTATTCGGTCCTGGAGCGCCTTTGGGCACGGCCCACGCTCGAAATTCATGGTATGCCGGGAGGCTTTATTGGGGAGGGCGCCAAGACCGTGATTCCAGCGAAGGCTGCGGCCAAGGTGTCGCTGCGCCTGGTTCCCGACATGGCGCCACGGAAAATTTTTGGGCTCTACAAGCAATATGTGGAATCGATCTGCCCTAAAGGAATTTCGCTCGACGTTCGACTGATCCATTCCGGAGACGCGATCGTCATCGGTGCCGACAATCCTTACGTGAAAGCGGCGACTGCCGCGTTGCACGATGTCTTCAAAAAGGACACAGTTTTCATTCGTTCCGGCGGCTCGATCCCAATCGTCGGCGATTTTGAGCGTCATTTGAAAATTCCCTCCGTGACGATGGGTTTTGGATTGCCGGACGACAATTTGCATGCTCCCAACGAAAAATTCTGCATTGCAAATTTCCATCGCGGCATTGAATCGCTGATCCGCTTCTTTGCGAGACTCGGTGGAGAGAAGTAGTGCGGCAAGGTTCGTCGACGGGCGGCGGTCCTGGAAGTCTGGCGACCGGCGTACGCGCAAAAATCTCCGGATTTGTGCTGGCGGGCGGTCGCAGTTTGCGGCTGGGCCAGGACAAGGCGTTGTTGCCTTGGCCGAGTGAAGGAAACGGCCAGACCATGCTGCAGCACGCGATTGCGCGACTCCAATCTGTTTGCGCCACGGTTTCCATCTGTGCCGATCGTGACGATTTGCCGGGCGCGGAAATCGTAATTCCCGATGCAATGCCGGGAAGCGGACCCTTGGGCGGCATCGTGGCCGCGCTGGAACATGCGACGACCGACTGGAATTTTATTCTCGCCGTCGACCTGCCTTTGCTGCCGATAGAGGTGCTGCAAGCGCTTGCCGCCCGCGCCTACTCTGCAAAAGGGAATGACGGTCCTTCTCGCTCTTCGTCCTTCGGGGCAATCGCCTGCATTCTGCCTGAGGTGGGAGGGCTGCCGCAACCGCTCTGCGGTCTCTATCGCCGCGCACTTGCTCCGGGCCTTCGCAGGGCACTCGAAGGAGGGAAGTTCAAGGTCATGGCGGCGCTTGGCGACGCGGTACGCAACCCTGCGTCAGGGCCGGAACTTCAGCCAGCAAGCCCTGCGCTCCGCATCGAGCTGTGGGATGCAGCGAGTTTCGCCGCTGCCATGAAGCCCTCGCCCGATCCCACGGAATGGTTCTTGAATATCAATACCCTAGAGGACTGGCGAAAGACACAGCGGCTTCGATTCCAGTAATTCTCGGCTGACAATTCGAAACAATCTGAGCCAACTTCGGCTATCTTCAAAGGAATGGGAGATCGCACATCCACGCCGGTCCAGCCTTT
The DNA here is from genome assembly GCA_021791935.1 of Acidobacteriota bacterium. GTDB lineage: Bacteria > Acidobacteriota > Terriglobia > Terriglobales > Acidobacteriaceae > JAKAAZ01. The sequence continues at coordinate 8,102 of JAJYVR010000024.1, read as the reverse complement.
TATCGCCTTTGAACACGTCTGCAAACGGTTCGGCGATAACGTTGTGCTCGATGACGTCAGCTTCTTCGTGCTTCCCGGGGAGACCCTCTGCATCATCGGGCGAAGCGGCGTCGGCAAATCGGTGTCGCTGGAAATCATCATGGGATTTCTCAAGCCGGATTCCGGTCGCATCGTGGTCAAAGGGAAGGACGTTACCGATTTTACTGAGGAACAGATGCAGTCGATTCGGCGCGACGTGACCATGGTGTTTCAAAGCGGCGCATTGTTCGACTCGTTGAGCGTGTTCGAGAACGTTGCCTTTCCCCTGCGGCAGCGTGGCGAGTTGAGCGAGGACCAGATCGACCAGATCGTGAACGGCCTGCTGGGGATGGTCGGCGTCAGTGAAATGGCGCACGGACTGCCCTCGGACCTTTCCACCGGCATGCGTCGCGCTGTCGCGATTGGAAGGGCGTTGGCGGCGCAACCGGAGGCCATCCTCTACGACGAACCCACCACGATGGTCGACCCCCTGATGGCGCACTTGATGGGTAATCTGATCCAGAAGGTAAAGGTACAACTGCATCTCACCAGTATCGTGGTGACCCATGACATGCAGATCGCAGAAAAGCTGGCGGACCGCATTTTATTTTTGCACGAGGGAAAGGCGGAGTTTTTCGGTTCGGTCGAAGATCTCCGCCAGACCGCGAACCCGGTTTTGCAGGAATTTCTGCGGCTGGACGAACGCACGCTGCCCAATCCAGCGCTTTGGAAATAAAAGCTTTGATTGTGGCGACTGGTTCCCTTAATCTATTTCCTTGAATACGTTTATGGCGGGGTACCTCCTTGCTTCGAGCGGTGCAATTTCGTTGCAATCTGCCGGTCGACCATCTACCATCGTTGAAACGCCGGTTGAAAAATTGCTGGGTGACTGTAGTCGTGCTCGAAGCATCTAAACTGAAAGCCACGACATGTTGCAGTTCCCAAGGATTGAGCACAGACAGTCAGATGGGCGATCTGGCCATGGCCTCTGGGACGGAATTTGAAACTCCGATTTTGGGTTTGCATTCAGGCAAGTGACCACTCCAAAGATGGCCCTGACCTGTCGACTTCTTCTTGAGAACTTTTTGGAATTCCTTCTGCCTGTTGTGGCGACTCACAAACGCAAGTAGAGAAGACACAGAATGGCTTCCCCTGATTTAAGTCATTGGTTTCCGGCTCGAAGTGCGGACAATTTTGTCGAGTTGCGCCCTCGGGTGGGTGGAATCGGCCCCGCTGGCCGCAGTCCTTCCCGAACAGTGACGCTGCTGTGGATGGCGGTCGACATTCTTACCGTCGTCGTGGCCGCCGCGCTGGCCACGCACTTCCGCGAGACGAATGTCTTGTCGAGCTTCGACAATCGCGCTCCAATGGCGGCGAATCCTTCGTCCCTCCTGCTCTATTTCGCCGGGTTTTCGTTGATTCTCATCCTGGTTAGCCGGGCCCACGGACTCTACGGGCCCCTGCAGACCTTCAGTGGATTGCGGGAGCAGCGGCTGACGGTGCAGACCTGCTTTACGGCGAGCCTGATCCTGGCGGGCGCCTTGTACTTCGGGCGCGCCGACGCCATTTCTCGCGCTGTCGTCATTGCCACGCTGGTCGGGACGACGTTGTTCCTTTGTCTGCGACGGGCGGCCTGGCGCCTTACGCTGTACAAGCGGTATGAAAAGGGCCTCGATACCAGAAACGTGCTGGTGATTGGGACGGGCTCCCTGGGCTTGGCGATTCGCAGTCATTTGCAGCGAATCCGCCATCTCGGTTTCACTTTCAAGGGCTTTGTTCCGATGCCGCACGAAGGCAGCGAGATTGGAAATCTCTATCCAGATTCTCAGGCGGAGGAGCAGCCTCTGGAAATCCTGGGAAATTTGCAGGAGTTGGGCGACCTGATTCGCCGCCATTTCATCGATGAGATTTTTGTGACCGGCCCGTGCGAGCGTGGCATGGTCAAGCGCCTCATTGCTCAGGCGAGCGTATGGGGCGTGGATGTCCGCGTCGTCCCCGACCTCTACGACGGTTTGGCGTGGAGCGCGCCGATCGAATATGTCGGCCAATTTCCGACCATGCCGTTGCATCGCCATCACATCCCGGTGGTAGGGCTGCTGATGAAACGAGGCCTGGACATCCTGGTTTCCGTGCTGGCCCTGATAGTCCTGAGCCCGCTGATCCTGTTCATCGTCCTTGCAATACGATTCGACTCTCCTGGCCCAATTTTTTACGGGGCCGAACGCATTGGCCGGAAAGGCCGCACATTTCGCTGCTGGAAATTCCGTACCATGGTCGTCAATGCGGATTCGCTGCGTGAGCAGTTCGACCATAGGAATGAGCGCGACGGAGTTCTATTCAAGATGACTGGAGATCCGCGGGTGACTCGGATTGGCCGGATGCTGCGCAAGTATTCGCTGGATGAGCTGCCGCAGTTCTTCAATGTCCTGGCCGGTCACATGAGCGTCGTCGGTCCTCGGCCTCCGCTGGCTGGAGAAGTTCGTTTGTATGAATTGCGGCATTTGCGCCGTCTTGAAGTGCTGCCCGGGATTACGGGTCTGTGGCAAGTGCAGGCCCGCCAGGACCCGTCCTTCGACCAATACATCTCGCTCGACACCGCTTACATCGACAATTGGAGCCTCTGGCTCGATCTCAAGATCATGACCCGCACCGTGGGCGTAGTCCTCAGCGGAACAGGAACATAGAAGTATCCTTCTGGGGCGCAAAATGTTGCCCGCGATTCGTCTGCGACTCATTCCTAAGAGTTTGTTTCTGCCATCTTCGCTGGTTACACTAGGTCAGTGAAGCTCGCCCTGTCGCAGATCAATCCGACGATCGGAGATTTCCTTGGAAATATCCGCAAAATCGTCGAGGTAAGCCTTGCCAGTCAGCGGCAGGGTGTCGATCTTGTCATCTTTCCGGAGATGGCGGTCTGCGGCTATCCGCCCGCCGATCTGCTTGAAAAAGCTTCGTTCCTCGCTCGCGCCGAACAGGCGCTGGCGGAAATTGCCGAGCAGGCCACTGCAAACCATCCCATTGCCGTTCTCTGCGGATGCCCGACCCCCGCGCCAGCAAGTTCCGGCAAGCGGGTGATGAACTCCGCTGTGGTACTGCGCAATGGCCGGGTGCAGTTCATCCAATCGAAAATGTTGCTGCCGTATTACGACGTGTTCGATGAGCAACGATATTTCGCGCCTGCCGCTTCTCAGGTCCTGTACGAACTCGCGGGGGAGCGGATTGCCATTACCATCTGCGAAGATGCGTGGAACGACAAGAATTTCTGGCCGCAGCGTTTGTATCCGATCGACCCGGTGGAAAACCTGATGCATCAGGGCGCGACCCTCATCGTCAATCTATCTGCCTCGCCGTACTATCGCGGCAAGCGAGACATGCGTCAAGCCATGCTGGCGTCCATTGCCCGTCGCCATCACGTGCCCGTTGCCATGGTGAACCAAGTGGGCGGCAACGACAGCCTGATCTTCGACGGAAGCAGTCTGGTGCTGGATGGCGAAGGGGTCACCGTGGCGCAGGCCCGGTCATTTCAAGAAGATCTGCTTTTCGTCGATCTTTCTGCTGCCGCCGCCGCAATTTGTCCTTCTGAAGAGAATGAAGACATTGCAGTCTACGATGCCCTGGTACTGGGCACGCGGGATTATGTCCGCAAATGCGGGTTTTCCAGGGCCATCGTTGGACTCAGCGGCGGCATCGATTCAGCCCTTGTAGCGACGATTGCGACAGAAGCCCTGGGAGTAGGCAATGTGCTCGGGGTGGGCATGCCCAGCGAATACTCCTCGCAGGGCTCCATCGACGACGCGCGACAGTTGACGCAAAATCTCGGAATCCAGTGGGAACTGATTCCGATTAACGATATCTTCCATGAACAGTTGAAGGCCCTACAGCCCATCCTTAGGAGCTATCCACCGGACATTACAGAAGAAAATCTCCAGTCGCGGATTCGAGGCACGCTGCTGATGGCGTTATCGAACAAGCTTGGCGCGCTGGTGCTGACTACGGGCAATAAATCGGAAATGTCGACCGGATACTGTACCCTGTACGGAGACATGGTGGGTGCCTTGGCGGTGATCGGAGACGTATACAAAACTTGCGTCTATCGGTTGGCCAGGTATGCCAATCGGGACCGGGAAATAATCCCCCGAAACACATTGGCAAAGCCCCCGTCGGCGGAATTGCGTCCGGGCCAGCAAGACACCGATTCGCTGCCTCCGTACGACGTGCTCGATCCGATTCTGGAAGCGTACGTCGAGCGATATGAAACGGCGGAAGCCATCGTGAAAGCGAGCGCGCTGCCTCTGGATATGGACTTGGTGCGAAGCATTCTACGCATGGTCGAGCGTAGCGAGTATAAGCGTCAGCAGGCGGCGCCGGTCTTGAAGGTAACGCAGAAATCGTTCGGCGTGGGCCGCAGATTTCCCATCGCGGTCAAAGTGCAGGTTTAACAATTGTATTTAACTATTTGAGGGATATACATGAAAATGAAGTTGATGCTTATGTCGGCCCTTGTGCTGGCGATGATCTCAAGTGACGCGGCGGCGATCGCACAACAGGCTGCTCCGCAAAGCTCCCAGACACCCACGTCGCAGGCCACCCCTGCTGCGCCGCCACTACAGATGAACAGCATTGCGCCGCCGGAAAAGATTGAATTTCCGCCCACCAACCCGAAGAACTTTACCGCTGCTTCTCCCACGACCCAGAAAGTGAATTCATTTCTGAAGCAGATTTGGGGATACGATCCAAATCGCGTATGGGAAGTTGTCGGAATCCAGACCACCCCCGTCGCCAATCTCAGCCGCGTCACGGTTCTGGTCGGAGAGCAGGGAGTCTCTCACACCGCTTCGCCTACGGTGTTCTTTGTCACTCCCGATGGCCATCATGCTGTCGCAGGGACAGACGTCATCACGTTTGGCGCGCATCCATTTGCAGCGGTCCTGCAGAAGCTGGAAGCCGGAGCGACCGGGCCTTATCGGGGACCGAGTTCGAAAAGTCTGATGTTGGTGGAGTTTGCCGACCTGCAATGTCCAGACTGCAAATTGGCGGCCCCCACTATGGACAAACTGGCGACGGACTTTCCTAACGCGCACATCGTTTTTGAGCTTTTCCCGCTCAGCAGCATTCATCCGCAGGCGGAGAAGGCTGCCGAATACGGCGCATGCGTTGCCCAGCAGAAGGGAAACGCCGCCTTCTTCCAGTTTGTGCAGGCTGTGTTCGACACTCAGGACAACCTGAAAACGGATGCCGACGGGACCTTGAAGGCTGCTGCCACCAAGGCCGGCGCCGACGCTGCGGCAGTTGAGAGTTGTGCCGCAACCCCGGCTGCGGAAAATGCAGTGGCTGCTTCGGTGAAGCTGGGCAAAGATCTGGATGTCAACCAGACCCCGACTTTGTTCGTGAATGGCCGAGCCGTGCCGGTGACGGGCGTGCCGTACGCCACGTTGAAGCAAATTGTTTCGTACACCGCTCAGGAAGCCCCGGCTGCAGCGACCGCCGGTCATTAGCGCGATGCAGGAAATCAACCTGGGACTCGTTCAACCTCAGGAGCAGTGTTTCGATGCAACTGCTTCTGAGGTGTATCGCGGCGTTTGAGCGTCGGGCGAGGAGTGAACGGGATTCATGAAAGAAATTCGAGTGATCGGCGTGATCGGCGCGGGAACCATGGGGAACGGCATCGCCCACGTTTTCGCGCGCAGCGGCTACGACGTCCTGCTGTGCGAGGTGGAGCAGCGCTTTCTCGATCGCGGACTGGACGCGCTGCGAAAAAATCTGGAACGTGAGGTCGCCAAGGGGAAGATTGCCGCGGACGCCGCGAAAGAATCCATGGCGCGCGTGACCGGTGTGCTCGATCGCGAACGATTGGCGGAGTGCGATTTTGCGATCGAAGCGGCAACGGAGAAATTTGACATCAAGAAAACCGTCTTTGCCGACCTCGACCGGATCACTCGGAAAGACGTTATCCTCGCCTCGAACACTTCGTCCATTTCTGTCACCAAACTCGCGAACGCGACCCGTCGGGCTGATCGCGTCATCGGTATGCACTTTTTCAACCCGGTCCCGATGATGAAGCTGGTGGAGGTGGTCCGCGGCATGGCCACCAGCCAGGAAACGTTCGATCAGGTCCGAGACCTGGCGTTGAAGCTGGAGAAAACGCCGGTCGAAGTGAACGACGCGCCCGGGTTTGTCTCCAACCGCGTGTTGATGCCGCTGCTGAATGAGGCCATGTATACGGTGATGGAAGGCGTCGCTACGCCCGAGGCAGTCGATGAAGTCTTCAAGCTTGGCATGGCGCATCCCATGGGTCCGCTGACGCTGGCGGACTTTATCGGCCTGGATGTATGCCTCGACATTATGCGCGTGCTGCAGGAGGGTTTCGGCGACCCGAAATATCGACCCTGTCCGCTGCTGGTTCGCATGGTGGACGCAGGTTGGCTGGGGCGCAAATCGGGTCGCGGCTTCTATCGGTATTGAGCCTTCACCGCAACCGTTGCCGGCAGGCTTGTAGAGGAATCGGTCCAAGGCATTGAAGTCACGGCGCGGTCCCGGTCGCTTTCCGGCCGTGCGATTCTTGACAGCTTCCACTTTGAAACGCGGTACTCTTTTGATATGGTTCGTGTGTCAGTCCTGGGCTCCGGCTCCAAAGGGAACTGTACGGTTGTCTCCACCAGCCGCACTCGCATTGTGCTGGATGCCGGGCTCAGTTGCAGAGAAATCGTCAAGCGAATGCGCTTCAGCGGGGAAGACCCAGAGAAGCTGGATGCAGTCCTGATCACGCACGAACATCAGGACCATGTCCAGGGCCTTTCCGTGCTGGCGCGTCGGTGGAATGTCCCCGTGTACGCGACGCAGGCGACCCATGCGGCATGGCGTGCGTGGATCACGCCCCGCACTACGATGAGCCTGAATGCATGGCTGGAGTTGCGTCGCCAGCAATATGCCGAGTCGCTCAAGGCGGGCGCATACGGAGAGAACGATCCGGCTGCCGGTTCGCCTCCGAGCGGTGCGTCTGTGGAAATCCCATCGCTCGCCGCCGCGGCGGAGACGCACAGCCAGCCGGAACACGGCTCCTCCGAAACCATCGCCGCGCAACCCGCAGAAGGCGCTTCTCACAACGGTGCGGACGTGTTGCCAGATCCGGAGGAGCTGATCCCGTCCGGCGGTCCTGCCAGCGCCGATCCAGCCTATCTGCCCTGCGTCGAGCATTTTCGTGCCGGGATTCCATTTGAGGTTGGCGACATCCACGTCACTCCGTTCACCATTCCGCACGACGCGGCGGACCCGGTTGGGTTTGTTTTGCAGGCGGAAGGAGTGCGCGTCGTTGTCGCCACCGACCTCGGCTATTTGGCGCCCAATGTGCGCATGCATTTGCGGGGCGCCGACCTGCTGATCATTGAGTCGAACCACGATGTGGAAATGCTCCGCGACGGGCCGTATCCGTGGATCGTGAAACAGCGCGTATTGTCCCGTGTCGGCCACCTGTCGAACGATGCCCTGGGGGAATACCTTTCCTCCGAATACGACGGGGCAGCGCGCTATGTGATTCTGGCCCACATCTCGGAGAGCAACAATTTGCCGGCATTGGCGCGTAGCTCGGCAGAACGTGCGCTCGATGGCAGGCTGGGCGTGTTACGAAACAATGTCTTGCTCGCATCGCAACACGAGCCCTTAAAACCCATAGACTTATAATGTTCGGAGGGAAAAGGTTTTTCCTCGGTTTGCTACCTTTTACGTTACAATTCAGTCAATAGGGTAAGTAGTGGTTGGCTTTAAGGGAATCGGGAAACTATGCGGAAAATACGTTGTATCGACCCCACAGTTGGGGACATCCTTGCAGTGTGGCGGTATGACATCTCCGGGCTGAGTCCTGAAATGCGTACCGACTACGAGCAACATTTACGTGAATGTCGCCAATGTCACAACCGCCAACGAATCCATCGCACGGTGGATGTCCTGCTGATATGCACTTCGACCGTCGCCATTGGGGCGTTTATCATGGCCCTGCTGGTGCTGCATCGCATCGAACCGTTGGGAGACTGGGTGGTTGTGAGCCTGCAACTGCATCAGTTGTCGTTTGTCGTGAGCGTGGAACGGGTGGC
>JAJYVR010000023.1 GCA_021791935.1 Acidobacteriota bacterium | reverse complement strand
ATACGAAACCTGGTGGACGCAGGAGATGGTGCAGTTGGGGGCACAGGTTTTCTCGGTCAGGAATTCTCGCTGCACGTCCTGGCGGCGATACTCCGACAGCGGCGTTCCAGGCCAGCCGCGCTGTTGCGAGCAGTAATGCACCAGGCCGTTTTCGCAGATGTAGATGTACCGCGCGCCGGCACGGCATCGCCAATCGTTGGGCTCGCCTTTGACAATGGCTTCCTGAAAATGGTTGAAGCGCGAGTAATGCTTTTTGCCGAGGTTCTTCACCTCGTAATAAATCCTGCGCTCCTCATCCCGCAAAGGCTTCAACTGGCCGTCGCCGTCGTGAATGATGCCGATGGTGGAGGTGAATCCCAACTCCAATGCGCGACGCGCAATGGTCAAGGCGTCCTGCGGATATTTGATGCCGCCGCCGACAACGGAATTGATGTTGACATGGAAATCGGCGTGCTCGGCCAGCATCTGCAGTTTCTTGTCGAGCACCTTCAGACTTTTTTTCGATACCTCGTCGGGCTGCACGTTGTCGATGGAAATTTGCATGTGGTCGAGACCGGAGCGGTTGAGGCGCGCGATGCGATCGGGCATCAACAAATAGCCATTGGTGATCATGCCTGCGATGCGGCCATGATGGCGGATGCGGGCGACGATCTGCTCCAGCTCCGGATGCAGCAATGGCTCACCGCCGGAGATGGTAACAACACTGGTACCGAGGCGGGCAAGGTCGTCGATGCGGCGCAGCATTTCCGGCACTGGGACCGGCTCGGAGACATCGTCGAACTCATTGCAATAGGCGCAGGAGAGGTTGCATCGCCGCATGGGCACGATGTGCGCCATATAAGGATGGCTGGTCGATGCCACGGCATGGGCAATGGAGGCGAGTTCGCGAACCCGCCGGGTCGCGGCCTTGATGCGGCGGGCAAGCGACCGGCGGGCCAAAGTGGAAGAGCGTTGCGTCATCTCTCTTTATTGAATCACAGTGGGATAAGAAGCGAACAGAGGGAGCTTCCTTTCATGAGGATGGGGGAACATTGCCATCGCCCGGAGCAGGTAGGCCCCGGCGATGCCGAGCATCGCTTTGCCGACCACGGAAAACGCTCCGCCAGCCTGCGTGGAGGGGAGTGCCGGGGCAGTATGCGTCGTCGCTGTTTGGGTGTCCGCTGGCGCGGGCTGGATGGAAGGGTCGTCGGCATGCTTTGCCAGCGGACCATGACAGGCTTCGCAATTCACCTGCGCGTGCATGCCGCTCCTCTTCATTTCCTGGACGTCGGTGTGGCAGGTCTCGCAAGCCTGATGGCCGGCGTAGTGGATCGGATGGGCGGCAATCTCCGCGATGGCAGCTCCGCGGTAGTGTCCATATTGCCCAAAGCTTCGCGGAACAAAAAAGGCGCGTATCCCCAGAAATGTCAATGTGCCAATTGCATAGAGCGCGGCCAATCGGAAAAGATGACCTGAATCCATAAAGACGCTCATGGAACCATGTCCCCTCCACGCAACTGCGCGGCGTTCCTTTCACAATAAACCCTGAAAACTTTACTATCCATAAATCCACGTAAAAATCCACGTAAGGTTGTACGTGCGCCATATCACCTTTCTTGGAATTCGCGTCGCACTCGCCGGAATTGTGGGCGTCCAGGAGCCTGCCGGGGACAGACAAGACAGAAGACCGCCTGTCGCGCAACCTGAAGGCGGTGGAGTTGGAAGTGGAACCTACTTCGCAGTTGGCCAGCATGGCCAGCCAGCGAATCCTGTCGCAAACCAGCCTCGGTCCGCCGCAACCAACTCCGCCAACTTTACAGATGGACCTGCTGCCCGGCTCACAGGCCGCTAAATTCCGAGGAAACTCCAGATAGAAGACCCCTTGAGGAGCAGAGGGCCGTTACGCATACGGTGCAAGCGGTATGCTGAGAGATGTGCTTGAACGGCATTGGGGGGGGAAATCGCCTTCTGCCGTTCGACTGCGCGCTAGATGCCACATTGAGCCATGGCTGCCGCCAACACGCATAGCTCGTCCTTTGCCCGCACGCTTGCCAGCGCCAAAAGAACCATGGTGCTGAGCGAGATCCTCTCTCTTGCCTTCGACAGCTTTCGCAACAACAAAGTGCGCTTTGCGCTGACCGCTCTGGGCATGGTCATGGGTTCGGCATCGGTGATCCTGGTGGCCACAATCGGACTGACGGGCAGACAGTATGCCGTCAACTATATTCAGGGCATCGGCGCCAACATGATCGTTGCCGACTATCCTGGGGGCGATAACGGAAATCCGGATTTTTTGACCATAGACGATTTAACTGCGGTCGACCAACGGGTCCCCAGGATTATCTGGTCTTCGCCGATGCTACAGATGCACGATCCCATCAGCTTTGGGGACGGCAAGATAAAGGACATCCTTATTCTAGGTGTTTCTCCGCAATACAAAAATGTCCGAAACCTGGTGGTCATGGACGGACGTTTCTTCGATGAAGAGGACACCGTCAGCCACGCCAAAGTGGCTGTCGTCACGGCCCCGTTTGCCGAGGCCCTGTATGGCAGTGCGGATCGGGCCATGAACAAGACCTTTACGATTAAAGGAATTCCGTTCACGATCGTTGGGATATTCAAAGAACGTGTCGATACCTACGGACAAATGGAGATCGCTAAACAGACCATTCTCATCCCTTATCCGGTGGCTCGATACTTTACGGGCACCAACGCCGTGAAGCAGCTCTTTTTTTCCGTGCGGGATTTTAACGATGTACCGCGGGCGCGGGATGAAATTGCCAAAGTCATCCAGTCGAGACACCGGTCTGGCTCGGTGTACGACGTGAACGAAAATGCGGCACTGCTGACAACAGTCCAGAGAATTGCGAACATCCTGACATTGGTGCTGCTATTGGTTTCTGCCGTTACGCTTGCCGTCAGCGGGGTGGGCATTATGAACATCATGCTGGCAACAGTGCGATCCCGGATCAGGGAAATCGGCATTCGAAAAGCGGTGGGCGCCACCTATCGAGAAATCCAACTGCAATTCCTGGCGGAAGCGATCCTGATTTCGCTTAGCGGCGGCATCGTGGGGACACTGCTGGGACTGGCGCTCCCGCTCTCGGTGCGCTTCTTCCTTCCCGCGTACATAATTCCCATTTCGCCGTGGTCGGTCGTCATTTCGTTATCGACCGCAATGCTTGTTGGAATTCTATTTGGGACCTTGCCAGCCACGCGCGCGGCACAGATGGACCCGGTGGAGTCTCTCAAGTACGAGTAGCCCACGGTTGGGATGGGAAGCGTTCGCCGCACCCGGATGAAAGCCGTAGCTCCGTTATGCAGCAACCAAACTTGCCGTCAGTCCACGCGTCCATGGCTTTTCGGTCACCCAACTGTCGGGTCCGCATTCGATGACAAATCCGTCGCGTCGAACAGTTTCGACAATGCCGCCCAGTCGAGAAGTCGCTTCAAACAATACAAATTCAATCGGTGCACTGGCCCGTTGCCGCCGGGCCAGTTCATAGGCTGCCGAAACCCCGGCGATGCCTCCGCCAACGATGGCGATTCGCTTCATTCTTGATTGGATAATTCGAGGGCTGATGGATGTTCCAACGGCGCTGCGCCAAGCTGCAAAAGCCCCTGCGTTGCCAGGTCCGTCAACGCGTCAATCAACAGAGGGGACGCGTTCAGCGACTCCGGCCGAAAGAGTTGCAGACCGAGCTTGCGCGCCAACCCCTGGAACGCAATGTCGATGTCGTACAAAACTTCCACGTGATCGCACAAAAAACCGATCGGCTGCAACACCACGCCGCGATGGCCTCCTCCATAGAGGCATTCGAGCGTCTCCTCGACCGTTGGGCCAATCCAGGGTCCGCCTGACATTCCCTGGCTTTGAAAGGCGAAATACCAGTCGCGCGGAGTCAGCCCGTCGGCGGCGAGCCGTTCGGCAACCAGGCCCGCGGTGTGTCTTGTCTCAATGGCGTATGGATCGGGCCCGCTGGATGCACTCGGCGGAAGGGCGTACGAACGTTCCTCCACCGTGGGGCGAACCGGACCCGAAGCTGTTGTCGCCGCCGGAGCCTTCGCCCCGCCTGTCGATTGCGACGCTGGGCCCGCGCTCGTCTCGGCCGGCTGGCCCGAGGCTGCTGCAACCTGGATTGTTCGACACGGTACGCTGTGGGCAGTGAACAACACGGGGACTTTTGTCCCCACAACGCGGCAAGCTTCTCGCCAGATCGGCCGCAACCGCTCCGCGAATGCATCCGCCAGTCGAGGATGGTCCGCCCACGCATCGATGAAGTGAAATCGAAGCGCATTGTCGGCTTCGGCATACGCAGCCCGTCGATAGAGCCCCACGCTGGTGCGGGAATTTTGCGGGGCGAGGCAGATCGCGACCGCATCCGTCACTCCATCCGCGCGCATTTGCCGTACCGTGTCCCCTATATAAGGTTTCCAGTTGCGCATGCCCACGTACACCGGCAAGCCAATTTTCTGCTGCAGCAACGCTGCCTGTTGCAGTGTCCATTCCGTCAGCGGACTCTTGCCAATTTGCGCGTAGCGGCCCTGGATTTCTTCCACAACATGCAAAGACATGGCGCGGCCGCTGACTACGTTCTTCAGATATTCAGGGACATCTTCGACCGTCTCCGGAGTGCCGTGGGCCAGCAGCAGCACGGCAAATTTGCGCTCCGACGCAGCCGGATCGGACGTGCCCAACGGGCTTGCAATGGTCATGCCGGCCTCGATGCGGTTGGTTGCCGCTCACGTTCATCTTTCATTTGTGCGCAAATCTCACGCACCCAGCGGACCACGCGCTGCACATTTTCTACTGGCGTGCCCGGCACAATCCCGTGGCCAACATTGAAGATATGCCCAGGCATTCCTCCCGCCTGACGCAACACTTCTTCCACGCGAGCGCGCAACAATGCTTCCGGAGCGAACAATGCGATGGGATCAAGGTTTCCCTGCACCGCGCAATGCTGCCCGACAGCTTGCCGTCCAACATCCAGCGGGATTCGCCAGTCGAGCCCGATCACATCCGCGCCGGTCTCGCGCATGCTGGGCAGCAAGGTCGCGGTATCGACGCCGAAATAAATCACGGGCACTCCCTGGGCCTGTACCTGCCGCACCAGCGACTGCGTCGCCGGCAATACATACTCCCGATAATCCGCGACGGAGAGCGCGCCGGCCCAACTGTCGAAAATCTGAATGACGTCCGCGCCCGCCTTCACTTGCTGGGCAGCGTACTCGACCAGCACAGCGGTCAGCTTTTGCATCAACGCTTGCCATGCAGCGGGGTCTGCGTACATCAGGCGCTTGGTTTCAATGTAATTTCGGGATCCCCCGCCCTCAATCATGTAACTGGCCAGCGTGAACGGCGCCCCGCAAAAGCCGATCATCCCCAAGCGGTCGCCGAAGTGCGCGACGACACGGCCGATCGCCTCCGCTACATAACCGAGATCGGCGGTGCGATCCGTCCGCAACGCGGCGATGTCCGCTGCGCTGCGAATTGGACGGTGGACCTTGGGTCCCTCGCCAGCCTGGAATTCAAAGTCCAGACCCATCGGTTCCAGCGGCAACAAAAGATCGGCAAAAATAATTGCCGCGTCGACATCCAGCTTTTCCGCAGCGGTGATCGTCACCTCCGCGGCCAGCTCTGGGGATTTGCATATCTCTATTAGGGAATGCGCCCGCCGGACAGCCTGATACTCCGGCATGTAACGGCCCGCCTGCCGCAAAAACCAGACTGGCGTGCAATCGACGGGCTGCCGCAAACATGCGCGCAAAAAGCGGCTGCCGCCTGACACTGCCCCGTTCGTTGGCGTCACTTCTTTTCGCGATGTTTCCTTCTTTATATCCTGCGATTTCATGTGTTTCTATTATCCCCTGCCTGGTAAAACAAGTTGGCGTTGACAGGCAGCTCGCCGTCTCTCCGGTGGAAACCCACACTTGCGACCCAGCATCGTTTGCGATCAGGTCTTTCGACTGATAAATGCAGCGAAAACTATTTTCGTATTGAAAGACCCGCGGTCGATGCTGCTGTAAGATGGAGAGCGTCGCGCCTCGCCTCGGCGCTTTGGAATTGAATTGTTCATGCGAACCTCTCTGTTCATCGCGCGCACCAACGACACTCCGTTTCCGGAGATAGGGATTGCCGCGGTGCGCGTGCTGCGGCGGCCGGGCCACACCATCGATTTTCCCTATACACAAACCTTCTGCGGCCAGGTGCATTACAACACGGGATATCAGCCCGAAGCGCTCCCCCTGGTGCGCCGATTCTTGGAAGCGTTCCGCGACAGCGAGGTTGTCCTTTGAGGCGTTCACTGAAAGGGCCCTCTGTAGGATTTTTCGTCCAAAATGTTTTTGTAAGCAGGAAACTTTTTCTGCACAGGTGACAGCGTTGGCCAAGGCATCTCCCAAGCGGCTCTATCTCATCCCGGTCCTCTCCAAGGCGCTCGACGTGTTGGAAATCCTGCAGCGCGAGGGCAAACCGATGTCGCTGGAGGCCCTGTACCAGCGGACAAAAATCTCCAAGACTACCGTGTACCGCATCCTGAAGACCCTGACGCACCGGGGATATCTGGCACAGTCGCAAGACGGCCTGTACCGCCCGATCGGCAGCCCCAGCAAGAAGAGATTCGGCTTCGGCTGCCAATCCGCCGAGATGCCTTTTTCCGAAGCGGTCACGAAGAGCCTGCAAGCCGCCGCCGCCGATACAGGGATCGATCTGCTGGTGCTCGACAATCAATACGACCCAACCGTCGCCGTACGCAACGCAGACAATTTCGTGCGCGAGCGCGTGGACCTTGTCATCGAGTTTCAGGTGGACCAGGACGTGGCCGCCATCATTGGAGACAAGATTGCCGGCGCTGGGATTCCGCTGATTGCCGTCGATATTCCGCATCCTCACGCGGTCTTTTTTGGGGTTGACAATTATCGCGTGGGCTTCGAAGCAGGACAATTGCTCGCCCGCCACGCCCAGCAAAACTGGCCAAGAAGAACCTCCTGGGTACTCGGCCTCGATCTGGCGGAAGCAGGCCCGCTGGTGCAGAGCCGGATGACAGGGGCGTTTGAAGGGGTTCGCTCGCGCATCCCGGACATTCCCGTCGAATCTTTTGTCCGCATGGATGGCCGCGGATTGCGCGACATCAGCTACCATTTGGTCCTCGACTTTCTGCGTCGGCACCCCAAAGACCGAGGCATCCTGATTGCCGCCGCAACCGATACCAGCGCGCTGGGAGCGGTGCAGGCGGCTCGAGAGCTGAAGCGCGAGCGTCACATCGCGGTGGTTGGGCAGGACTGCATTGAGGAGGCGCTGAAAGAAATTGCTTCTCCTCGCAGCGCTTTGATTGGCTCCGTCTCGCACCAAGCCGACACCTACGGCGCGCGCCTCATCCAGCTTGGGCTTTCCATGCTTGCGGGACAGAATGTCCCGCCGTACAACTACGCAGAACACAAGGTCGTCGAACGACAGGGGCCGCTGCCGGGGCCCGCAAAACAGCGAAGATAAGGTCGTATTTTCCACATATGAAACAGTTTCCCTATTGTATAATCGTAAATGTTGCGGCGAACAGCTCTCGAACCTAAGCGGCTAGGCTGTCAATGTCGGAAGCCGGTTGTCCGTTGCCTTCCCTGGATCCAGGCCTGCTTGACGCCCACTGGCAATTCAGCGAATCCGTTGCAATCCATACTGGACCAGGAGGCAACAAGGGCAACCTTCCTCGTCCGTCGCCGCTGGAAAGGGCATCATGCCGAATCGTTACCTGGAAAATCGCTGGGACAAGAAAATTGCCGCAACGTTGAACGAACCTGAACTTCTCCGCTATCGCTCCAACCTGCTCGGCTCCGACTTGCGCATCACCAATTACGGCGGCGGAAACACCAGCGCCAAAGTGACCCAGCCCGACCCCCTTGATGGAAACCTCACGCAAGTGCTCTGGGTCAAAGGCAGCGGCGGCGATCTTGGCACCATCGAGACCAGCGGATTCGCCACTCTTTATCTCGGAAAATTTTACGATCTTACCGGGATCTATCGCGGCGTCGCGCATGAAGACGACATGGTTGCCTTGTATCCGCTGTGCGCGTTTGGCCGGAACCATGTAGCCGCATCGATCGATACACCGCTGCACGCATTCCTCCCTGCCCTGCATGTCGACCATTTGCATCCCGACTGGGGAATCGCACTGGCTGCGGCGGCCAATGGCGAAGCACGAATGCAGGAATTCAATCGCCGCTTTAACCGCCAGTTAGTTTGGCTGCCCTGGCAAAGGCCCGGGTTTGAGCTGGGCTTGATGCTGAAGCGCGCGGTCGAATCGAACCCAAAATGCGACGGAATCGTGCTCGGCGGGCACGGATTGTTTTCCTGGGGAGAAACATCGGAATCCTGCTACCGCAACACCCTTGAACTCATCGATCGACTCGGTCAGTTCGTGCAGGAGCACGTTGACGCAGTCGGCGACAAAATTTTCGGCGGCGGGCTCTGTTCCACCCGCGAAGACCATGAAGCCATCGCCATCGATCTGCTGCCCTTCCTGCGCGGCCGGCTTTCAACGGCCCTGCGAGTCGTTGGCAACTACTCTGCCCAGCCCGAAGTGCTGCGATTCGTGAATTCAAAAGACGCAGAGAAACTTGCCTGGCTGGGCACCAGTTGCCCCGATCATTTCGTTCGGACCAAGGTCCGGCCCCTCTTTGTCAGCTGGGACCCATCGCAGGACTTGCCGCAGTTGCGCACTGCTTTCGACCAGGAGCTAGAACAATACCGCCGCGATTATGCCGCCTACTATCAGGCCCACGCGCTTCCAGATTCACCGGCCATGCGCCCTGCGAATCCGGCGGTGATACTGGTCCCAGGCGTCGGCATGTTCAGCTTTGCAAAGAGCCGAACCGAGGCCCGCCTTGCTTCCGAGTTCTACGTGAATGCCATCCATGTGATGAAAGGGGCCACCGCGCTCGCCGATTCAAACGCAAGCGAGAAGGAGACGGTGGAATATCCCCAGGCTGGCTCCGCGGCTCCATCGTCGGCGTTTCAGTGTCATTCCAACTACGTCGCGCTGCCCACGCGGGAGGCGTTTCGAATCGAGTACTGGGCGCTCGAAGAAGCGAAGATTCGCCGTCAGCCGCCGGAGAAATCGATGAGTCGCCGCATCGCCATGGTCGTCGGCGGCGGCAGCGGCATTGGGCGCGAGGTCGCGCTGTTGGCGGGCGCCGGCGGCGCGACTGTCGCCGTTGCCGATCGCAACGTTCCTGCCGCCGAAGCTGTCGCCACAGAACTTCGCAAACGCCATGGCGCTGATTCTGCGCAAGCGATCGAGATCGACATCACAAAGGAAAGTTCCATCCAGGCTGCGCTGCGTTCGGTCATCTCCCTTTGCGGAGGCCTCGACCTGCTCATCAACACGGCGGCTCTTTTTCCCGCATCTCCGGACAACGCGACCTCTCCGACGCAATGGGGAAAGACGCTTGAGATCAACGTGACGGCGAATTATTTTCTCGCCGATCAGGCCGCGCGCATCTTCCGCGAACAGGGCCTGGACGCGAGCATTGTGCTGACCAGTTCCGCCAACGCGGTGGTCCCGAAGCGCGGCAGCGAAGCGTATGACGTCAGCAAGGCCGCCGTCAGCCATCTGGTCCGCGAGCTTGCCGTGTCACTTGCGCCGCTGGTCCGCGTCAATGGCATCAGCCCAGCCACGGTCATTCGAGGCTCAACCATGTTTCCGCGTGAGCGTGTCATCGCGTCGCTGAAGAAGTACGACATCAGGTTCGATCCCGCCGCGAGCGACGATGACCTCCGCAATCAGCTGGCGGAGTTTTATGCGCAGCGCACCTTGACCCATCAGCCAATCGATCCTGTCGACTGCGCCCGCGCGATCCTGTTCCTCGCCGGCCCCGAGGCGCGCTGCACCACCGGCCACATTCTTCCTGTCGATGGTGGACTGACGGAGGCTTTTCTGCGTTGAAAACTCCGACCGATCGGCGGGCGGTCATTGCGGTCGATCTTGGCGCGCAAAGCTGCCGCGTGTCGCTGCTTCGCTGGCTCTCAGACGGCCCCAGCATTCAGCTCGTTCATCGCGTTCCGAACGCCCCCGTTTCCAGCGCGGGCCATCTGCGCTGGAATCTTTCTCTGCTCTGTGCTGCCGCGGACGAAGGCATGCGCCGTTGCGCGGCGATCGCAACGGAAGGCATCGCGTCTGTGGGCGTCACCGGGTGGGCGGTGGATTATGTGCGGCTCAACTCCGGCGACGCCGCCACATCCTCCTGTTCCACGCGCCTGACGCCGATCGCGGATCCATTCTGTTATCGCGATCCACGCACTGGATCAGCCATGGAAGCGCTGCACGCGCGCATTCCAGCCGACCGACTCTACGCGCTCACCGGCATCCAGGTCCTGCCTCTGAATACGCTGTACCAGTTGTATGCGGACGGCATGGCGGGCGTGCCAAGCGATCTTCCGTGGCTCAATCTGCCGGAATATATCCTCTATCGCTGGGGCGCGAAGCCGGTCGCCGAGTACACGAATGCCACCCATACCGGCATGGTCTCGCTGGGCAAGCAGCATTGGTCGGAAGAAATTTTCGATGCCGCAGGATTGGACATTTCAGCAGCTCCGGAAATCGTCGCCCCCGGTTCTGTCGTCGGCCGACTGCAAGGCCCGCTGGCCGCATTGGATGCGCTTCGCGACACGTTGCTGATTGCGCCCGCCTGCCACGACACCGCGTCTGCCATTGCGGGCATTCACGCGCAAGGCGACGACTGGGCCTTTATTAGTTCCGGCACATGGTCCCTTGTAGGCACATTGCTAGATCATCCCTGCGCCGGGCTCGAATCCGCGCGGCTGAATTTTACGAATGAAGGCGGAGTAGGCGGGAAAATCTGCTTTCTGCGCAACGTCAACGGTCTGTGGCTCCAGGACCAATGCATTGAAGCTTGGAGGTTGGACGGAGAACATCGCACAGCGGAGCAACTCATCGCAGCAGCCGCTGCTCTGCCCTCCCCGCAGACTTTGCTCGACGTGGACGACCCGCAATTGCTCGCGCCCGGGCGAATGCCGGAGCGTATTGCCGTGCAGTTGGAAAGCAACGGGGTCGCCGCGAAACCGTTTCTCTCCTCGCCGGCTGCCATGACCAATCTGGTTCTTCACAGTCTCGCGGCGCGTTATACAGCCGTGCTTCATCAGGTCGAATCTCTGACCGGCAAAACATTTCGCCGTCTCTATGTTGTCGGCGGCGGCAGTAAAAATGCGCTGCTCAACCGTCTCACGCAACAGGCGACCGGAATGGAACTGATGTGTGGAACGCAGGAGAGCTCCACTCTGGGCAATTTTTCCATTCAACTTGCAGCCCTGGAAAGAATGCACGGTAGCGGAGCAGGCGAGTATCGTGGGGGGGTGGAGCAGAATGGCGTCGATGACGAAGCTGTCTCTCTGTGGGCAGGAATGCTTGCGGATCCACGAGTGCTGGCGCAATCGACCGATGAATCTAACCGTTCCCCCGCATCGCCGGCGCGATAGCGCCTATCGAGGAAATCGTCTATGACTACACATGGCCCATCCGATCCAAACGCGGCGAACATTGCCGACCATCTGTCGAAACATCTGGACAGCTTTGCGATTGAGGTCCCTTCGTGGGGCTTCGCCAATACGGGCACCCGCTTCGGAAAATTTGTGCAGCCCTCGGCCGCCCATACCCTGGAAGAGAAATTCGCGGATGCCGCCCAGGTCCATCAACTTTCCGGCGCCAGCCCCAGCATGGCGATGCACGTTTTGTGGGATTTCCCCAATGGCATCCGCGATGTCGCCAAAGTTCGCGACCTAAGCCGGCACTATGGCATTCGCGCGGGGGCCATCAATCCAAATCTTTTTGAGAGCCAGAACTACAAGTTCGGCTCGTTCGGCAATCCTGACGCTGCCATTCGCCAGCAGGCGCTCGACCACGTGCTGGAGTCCGTGGCCATCGCCCGCGAGCTGAACAACGCCGATCTTTCTCTCTGGTTCGCGGACGGATCCAACTATCCCGGCACGCAAAACATTCGCCACCGCATCGACTGGTTTCAAGAGGGTCTGTCCAAGACTCATGCCGCGCTCGCGCCCGGCCAGCGCATGCTGGTGGAATACAAACCGTTTGAGCCGGCGTTTTACCACACGGACATCGCCGACTGGGGCATGGCGCTGTTGTTCGCTCGCGCCGCCGGCCCGCAGGCCTTCGTCCTCGTCGACACCGGCCATCACTATCAGGCGCAGAATATCGAACAGATCCTCGCCTGGCTGCAACATGAAAAAATGCTGGGAGGTTTCCACTTTAACGATCGCCGCTATGCCGATGACGATCTCACCCTCGGGTCGATCGATCCCTATCAGGTCTTCCGCTTGTTCCATGAAATCTTGTCGTACCACTCGGAGCATCCCGAGGCTGTCGCGCCGGCCTACGTCGTCGACCAAAGCCACAACCTGAAGAACAAAGTGGAAGCCATGCTGCAGACGGTGCTGACCGCGCAGGAACTGTATGCAAAAGCCTGCCTGGTCGATCACGCCCAGCTAGCAAAGCTGCAAAGCGAATGCCGCCTGGTCGAGGCCGAGGAATGTTTGCGGTCTGCCTTCTGGACCGACGCGCGGCCCGCGCTGCGGCAATGGCGACGCGAACGCGGCCTCGCCGAAGATCCGCTTCAGGCTCTCCGCAACAGCGGCTATATCGAACGCGTTGCCGCGGAACGCGGCAGCAGGAACAAGAGCGCCGTTTCCAGTTACGCGTGAGCAAGCCACGGCGCATCGACCCGCGTTACACTGGTGTACATGAAAAAAATCACCCGGCGTACATGTATGGTGGGGCTTGCGGGTCTTCCGGTTGCCAGCCAGTTGTCCTGGTCGGCTGGCACACGAACGAAGCGAATTTACATCGGCACCTACACCAAGAAAACCAGCCAAGGCGTCTACGTGTACCGTTGGATGCCCGAGTCCGGCGAGATGGCGGAGATCGGCCTTGCTGCGAAGACCCCCAACCCGAGTTTCCTGACCCTGACTCCAAACCATAACGATTTGTATGCGGTAAATGAGCAGGGCAACGCCCCCGGCACCGTCTCTTCTTTTTCGATCGACCACGCTACAGGCAAGCTGCTGCCAAAAAACGTCGTTCCATCCGGCGGGTCCGCTCCCTGCAACCTGACCACGGACCACACCGGCCAGGCCCTCTTCGTGGCGAATTACAGTAGCGGCAGCGTGTCCAGCTATAGGATTCTTCCCGGCGGAAGTCTCGGTCAGCCTGTCTCCAACATTTTTTTCAAGGGCCACAGCGTTGACCCTGAACGTCAGAAAGAGGCGCACACGCACTGCACGACTGTGTCCCCTGAAAACAAATACCTGCTGGTGAACGATCTCGGGTTGGACCGCATCATGGTATTTCATTTCGATCCGAAGATTGCAAAATTGGTTCCCAACGACCCACCGTATTACAACGCTACGCCTGGCTCCGGTCCGCGAAATCTTACGTTCCATCCCAACGGGAAATGGGCCTATTCCATCGCCGAAATGGGCAGCATCGTGGAGTGCATGAATTGGGACGGCGCCAAGGGAACGCTGACGCGTTTCCAGGTCGTCTCGTCGCTGCCCAAAGAGCATGTATCGCCCAACGATGCGGCCACCGTTCAGGTCCACCCCAACGGGCGCTTTCTCTACGGATCCAATCGCGGCGACGACAGCATCACAGCATTTTCCATCGACCCCTCGAATGGTCATCTCACTCTGATCCAGCGAATTTCCTGCGAGGGTAAGAGTCCGCGTCATTTTGCCGTGGCGCCCGGCGGCAAATGGCTGGTGATTGGAAATCAGGACTCTGCGAACATCGTCGTCTTGAAGTGCGATCCTCAAACTGGGAAACTTGCGTCAACGGGCAGGCAGTACGCGCTCGACTCTCCAGTCTGCGTCGTCTTCGACTAAATAAAGAGAAGAGAATCTGTATGCGAGTTGGAGTCTTTACCCCGCTGCTGGCACAGCTCCCGCTGCAAGATGTGCTGATGAAACTAAAGACGCTGGACATCTGCACCGTCGAACTGGGCACAGGAAATTATCCTGGCGACGCACATTGCAAATTGTCCATGCTTGACAACGCCAATCAGCTTGCTGAATTCAAGGGAATACTCGCGGACCAAGGCTGCGGCATCAGCGCCCTTAGCTGCCACGGAAACCCGCTGCATCCCAACCCGGCACGCGCGCAACTGGCCCAAGAGACCAGCCGAAAAACGATCCTGCTCGCGGAAAAATTGGGCGTTCCGGTTGTCGTCGACTTTTCCGGCTGTCCCGGCGACTCGCCGCAATCAACCGCGCCCAATTGGGTCACCTGCCCCTGGCCGCCGGATTATCTCGACGTTCTCGATTGGCAGTGGAACGAAGTCGTCGCACCCTACTGGATCGAGCAGGGTGCGTTCGCGGCGCAGCACAATGTGAAGATCGCAATTGAGATGCATCCCGGCTTTGTCGTATACAGCCCGGAGACCATGCTGCGGCTGCGTTCGATCGCCGGGCCTGCGGTCGGATGCAATTACGATCCCAGCCACATGTTCTGGCAAGGCATCGACCCCATCGCCGCCATCCGCGTGCTGGGAGACGCCATCCTCCACGTGCATGCCAAGGACACTCAACTCTATCCGGCAAATCTGCCACGTACTGGAGTGCTGGATACCAAGCCCTACACCGACGAGCGAAATCGCGGTTGGATTTTTCGTACCTGTGGCTATGGACATGGCGCGGAATGGTGGAAAGAATTCGTCTCTACGCTGCGGATGTTTGGCTACGACGGCGTGCTCTCCATTGAGCACGAAGATAGCCTGATGTCTCCCGAAGAGGGGCTGACCAAGGCGGCGCAGTTTCTGCGCGAACTTGTCATTGAGCAACAACCCACCGCTCCCTGGTGGGCCTGATCGGTTTCACACATTTTGCAGTCGGCGACCGCAGGCAAACCGTCGCCTAAGGAGCGGAGTTGAAGCGAATTCGGACAGCAATTTTTGGAACGGGATTCATGGGCCGCGCGCATCTGGAAGCGCTTCGCCGCGTCGAGGGTGTCGATGTCGTCGCCATCGCAGGACGAGAGCTGGCCTCGGCGCAGCGGCTTGGCGAGGGCTACGGCATCGAGAAATTCGAGTCGGACTATCGCAAGATATTAAGCGATCCCAGCATCGATGCGGTCCACATCTGCACCCCGAACGCGCTGCACTATGCCATGACAAAGGATGCATTGCTGGCCGGCAAACACATTCTCTGCGAGAAGCCACTTTCCACCTCGATTGAAACCGCGGGAGAACTCGTCAAGCTCGCACGAGATCGAAATCTGCGAAATTGCGTATGCCACAACCTCCGCTATTACCCCATGGTGCAGCAAATGCGCCGCATGCGCGAGGATGGCGACCTTGGCCGCATTCTGATGGTCCAGGGCAACTACCTGCAGGATTGGCTTCTGGATGAGGCCGCCTGGAACTGGCGCATCGATTCCGGCGCAGGTGGACAGTTGCGGACCATGGGCGATATCGGCACGCACTGGTTCGATATGGCCGAGCACGTTACAGGACTGCGGGTCCGCTCCCTTTGCGCGGACCTGGAAACGTTTTACCCGACGCGTCGGCGGCCCGCAAAGAACGTTCAGGCTTCCATTGCGCAGCTAGCGGCGGCCCCTGCCGCCGCCGGCGAACACGTCACTGTCACCACGGAGGATTTTGGCGCTGTCGTCTTCCAAATGGACGCGGGAGCGCGCGGCACAATGACCGCGTGTCAAATGGCGGCCGGACGCAAGAATCAACTGCGAATGGAAATTTTCGGGACCAAGGCATCGGTCAGTTGGAACCAGGAGCGTCCGGACGAGCTATGGGTTGGACATCGCGACAGCGCGAACAATGTCTACGTCAAGGACCCCGGACTGATGAAGGAGAAAGCGCGCAGCTATGCGGACCTTCCCTGCGGACATAGCGAGGGCTACGACGACACCTTCAAGCAAGTCTTTCGCCGATTTTATGCATCGATCGGGCAGCCGGGTTCTCCGGCTGAATATCCCCAACTGGTGGACGGTTTGCGGCACATGCTCCTGATGGATGCCCAGTTGACAAGCCATCGCACCCGGCAGTGGGTCGACGTCAGGGATCTTTAGCGTTCGATTCCCCCCTGTTCAAAGCGCTTGTTGCAATCGTTTTGACCCTGTTCACGATTGGCGGGCAATCGCGACCGCGCATCGGACTCGATCGCTTCTTCCATTTCCATCACTCTTGAGGCGCCTTAGAGGGCGATCCAGCCTGCACGAATTGCAAACAGCGATGCTGCGGCAATCGTCGTCCATAAGCAAACTCCCTGCAAAAACGGGCGGACTCCGACGCGACGGATTGTGTTTTTCGACAATCCAGTGCCGATCAGAAACAGTACCACCGTAAGTCCAACTCGACCAAGCCGGCTCAGCACCGGATAGATCCTCGCGCCAGCGGGAAAATATGTATTGGCTACGGCAGCCAGGCAGAACAGCAGAATAAACCATGGCCAGCGGATACGCGATTTACTTTTGCAGGCATACGCAGTGACCATGGAGACAGGAATGATCCACAGGGCCCGTGCCAATTTCACCGTTGTTCCAATCTGCAAGGCCTGGGCCCCGTATTTTTCGGTTGCACCCACAACGGAGCTTGTGTCGTGTATTGCCAATGCCGCCCAGAGACCGAACTGCGTCTGGCTTAGGTGCAACGCAAAGCCAATCGCGGGAAACAACAGCAACGCCACCGAGTTGAGGATGAACACAGTCCCTAGCGACATCGCCATTTCCTCTTCCTCGGGCCTGATAATCGACGAGACGGCGGCAATTGCGCTACCTCCGCAAATTGCTGTGCCCACCGTAATCAGGAAGGACGCTTTCTTGGTCACGCCCAGCATGCCGCCCAAAGACCATCCCAGAAGCATCGCAATCGAGATGCTGATCGCCGTGTAAAAAAATCCGGCGCGGCCGGCATGTACAACTTGGCGCAGGTCCATTCCAAAGCCAAGGGCAACGACCGCTGCCTGTAACAGAAAGTGTGATAGATTTCTGCTATCCAGTTGATAGGGATGAGGAAAAGTGAACCCATAAGCGATTCCTGCCACTAAGGCGCCCGCTGGAGACACGGTGCCACTGGCGGTCAGAATCAATCCAATAAAAAAAACAGTCTTCGAATTCAACATTTCCTCCAGGTCCCAGTTTCCATGGCGGTCGCCACTGGAGTCCAAGAGGAAGTTCTTATAGTGAATTGGCCCTGCTTATACGCGCCGCTTTGGAGAGCTTCAAAGCATCGGTCGGATTCGCGTCGTTCTGCGACAATCGTGAAGCGGGCTTCTGTGTTGCGAGAGAAAGAATCTGAAAAATTTCGGCGAACATTCCGCCAGACCGAGTTGACCTACAGATGGAGAACTTTCGGCTCAGGATATTCCGAATCGTTGCACAACACCTGAATTTCAGCCGCGCCGCGGAAGAGCTGTCCTTGTCCCAACCTGCCGTCACGCAGCAGATCAAGACACTTGAAAATGAATATGGTATTCCCCTGTTCGATCGAAGCGGTGGGCGCATTGCGCTCACGCCTGCCGGTAAGGCCCTTCTGCCTTACGCAAATCGATTGAAGGCAATCTCGGATGAAGCCTACGAGATCGTAACCAGTACAGGCGGCGACCATGCGGGAAAGCTTGCGCTCGGCGCGTCGCAAACCATCGGGCAATACCTTCTGCCCCAGCTTGTTGCTGCGTTCCTCCGCGAGAACCCACGGATCGCGATCACTGCCATGAGCGGCAACACGGACGAAATGCTGGCAGCTCTCACGACAGGCAGGATTCAGGTGGCGATGATTGAAGGCCCTGGATTACGCAAAGATGTTCATCTTGAACCGTTCATGGAAGACCAGATGGTCCTGGTTGTCTCCGCCAGCCACGAGTGGGCCGATCAGGAAGTCGATGTGGATGCGCTGAAGCAAGAGCATTTGCTGATGCGAGAGTTCGGCTCGGGGTCGCGCCGGGTAGTCGAAAGGGCTTTAGCGAAAGCCGGCCTGAAAAAGAAGGACCTCATGACCACCATGGAACTCGATTCGACCGAAGCGCTGCTGAGTGCCGTGGAAGCAGGCCTCGGGGTCACTTTCGTATCCCGTTGGGCCGTGCGGAACCAACTGACTCTAGGTACCCTTCGGCTTGCGCGAGTGAAACAGCTTCGACTCGCTCGCATGTTCTCTCTGGCCTATCCAGTAGGCCCGGAGCCCGGAGGAAATGCCGGGGCCTTTCGGCGCTTCATCCTGCACCGTTCCGCCGAACTGGTCCCGCGGGTGACCGGAGAGGCCCGGAGCAAGGCCTGAAATCCGTCGGAACATAGTGGCTTTTCACTCTCCCTTTTAATCGGCAGCCCTTTTGACCGCCTTACAAGTTTGCAACATTTGTGAGCGTTTCCGCGCCAGCCAGTCCCACGTTAGCGTGATATCGGAGGGAAAAATGCAAAGGAAAAGGTTCCTTATGAGTACTCGAAGGGTATAATTCGTAATCAATCGAGTTATACTCGCAATGCGATCATAGGATTTCTTCGGACCGTCAAACGTTTCTCAATGATTTGCACAGCTTGCTCCTTCGCCTTCCATACTCTCCGAAGGATTTCTCAGGTTCGACGCCGCCAAATGGTCCCCCCTCCATTGGCGATATAAAACGAGACGTATTCGGCGCGGACCGACTGTTAAATGCAGGTCGCCAGCTCGAATGACCCCTTTTTTTTTTGAATGAAAGGAATGAAAACTGTGACGAGCAGTTGGATGAGGCGGAGCAGGACCATTTCCGCTGCCTGCATGACTTGCGGACTTCTCTCGATTTCCTGGCTGAGTCTTCCGGCGATGGCCCAGGGCCAATCGAAAGCGCTCCAGGTGCGAACCGATCCTGCCGATGGAAGTTACAGAATCAGCGCCCCTGGCTCGGGCCGGCCTGCCCTGCACGCGGGAGTCGCGGCGGAGTTGGACGGTCGCTGGTTGCAATCCAAAGAGTATCCCAAGCATTCGGTGGCAAACTCCAAGGTTTCAGATGACCTGGGCGAGGCAAATCAGTGGACTGTCACTTTTTCCGGCCTGTCGGGCCAGCCGGACCTTGTCTATCGTCTGCGCGCCTACCCCGACAAGGCATTCGCTGACGTACAAGTGTTCGTTCGGAATACGACGACCAAGCCGATCGACGTAGAATCGATTCGCCCCGTGGCGGCTGTTGGAAATCCTATTCTCGCCCTGGGGGGGCCCGCCTCGGAAGATCGAGTGCTTTCCGACAGCTTCAGTGAGGACCGGCCGAATATTACAATTCACGATCTTGGCGACGCCGCGATGTATCGCGGCGTGGGCAGCCAGTTGATTTACAACCGGCAGAGTCATGAAAGTTTTTTTGCCGGGGTGCTGACCTCCGATCGTTTTCTGACCGTTCTTCGTCTTCATCTGGACGGGAAAAGCGGCCGAAAGCAGATCGCGGCCTACGAGGTGGATTCCACCGGGACAACGGAAATGGAAACAGACGAGTGGGGGTCGCTGCACGAAGCCAGACCGGAAGACGCAATCGCGCTGCAGTCTCCCTTGGCCCCGGGAGCGGAATTGGCTTCAGAAAGGTTGCTATTGAGCGTGGATACGGACTATCGCCGGCAACTGGAAACCTATGGGAACTTGATCCGCCAACTTCACCATGCGCGCGTGGAAGCGCCAACGCCCATGGGCTGGTGGAGCTGGACGGCCTATTATTTTGGCCTGAACTCGGGGACCGCGCTGACCAATGCGGAGTGGGAAGCGCAGCACCTGAAGTCGCTGGGATACGATTTTTTCCACATCGACGAGGGCTACCAATACGCGCGCGGAGAATACAGCACGCCGAACGCGACCCTGTTCCCCAACGGACTGGCGCGGATGGAGCAAAAGGTCACAAACCTGGGGCTTGTTCCGGGAATTTGGACCGCTCCGTTCGAGGTTTCTGAGCGTTCGTGGGTCTATCGGAACCATCCCGATTGGCTGGTCCACAATGCAAAGGGCGAACCCATCCATATCGGCTGGGTGACGGACCATAACGACCGCCTCTACGTGTTGGACAGCACCAATCCGGGCGCGCAGCAGTATTTACGGAAAACTTATCAAACCCTGGTTCGCGACTGGGGCATTCGCTACATCAAGATGGACTTTATGGACGACACTGCCGTTGAAGGCAACTACTATCGGCCCCACACCTCCGCCCTGCAGGCACAGCGGATGGGTCTAGGCGTCATTCGCCAGGCGGTTGGCGAAGGAGTTTTGCTGGACAAAGATGGCAGCGTGATGCTCAACCCTGTCGGCTACGTGGATTTCGGCCGCATCTCCCAGGATACCGGCCACACGTTCGAAGCCAGCAGCGAAGCTGCCTCCGGCATTGCCGCCCGATATTTTATGAACCGCAATTACTTTGTCGCCGACCCCGACGCGTTTAGCGTCTCCAGGCAAACCGTCGACGATCAGTCATGGCACAACTCAGCACGCCCGCTTTCGCTGGATGAGGCCGAGGTTTCCATTGCTCTTGCCGCGGTGTCGGGAGGCATGTATGAGATTGGCGACGATCTGCCGACGCTCGGATCGGAGCCCGATCGGCTCGCATTGGTGCAAAATCGGGACTTGATCGATATGGTTCGGCTTGGCCATTCCTCCACTCCTTTAGACCTGATGTCGTATCTGCCCGAAGATCGCCAGCCCAGCATCTTCTTCCTTAAAGAGAGTTCCAGGCAAAGCATATTGACGATCTTCAACTGGACGGATAAGCCGCGAACTCACACCGTCACGCTTGCCAGCCTTGGACTCAGCGGAACTGGATCGTATACGGTCGCTGGAGAGTTCGATACGCAGCAGGGCTCAATCTCGGTCCCGAAGCCGCTGGTCGTGACGCAGCCGCCTCATTCCGTTCGAGTGCTAAAGCTGATCGACACGTCTGTCCCCGCGCTAGCTCCGGTTGTGCATGCAAGCCACCCAACCTCAGGGAAAGCCGGCGAGACCCTCAGCTTTTCCGCCATACCGGCCAATCCCAATGAGCCGGTCGTTTCCTATCAGTGGGACTTTGGCGATGGAGTATCTCTCCAAGGCGCGCGGGTCAGCCACGCATACACGCATGGAGGCAGCTATTCTGTGAAGCTTACCGCACTTGGCGTGGACGGCCTTGCAGGGGTAGACACCTTTCAATTCCCGGTGACTGGCGCGATCTCTACCAGGTTCGCGCCGAAAGAAAACCGGAGGTTTCCATCCGTTCCTTAAATGAAATGCGGGTGCTGGCGTTTCTCGATTCAACTGCCCGGTGCCTGTGAGAAGACGGTGAGCGTGATAGGGCAATCGCATTTCAAAATAGCTCCAGAAGCCTGTAGAGGAAGTCATCGTCCCATCCGGCGCGTT
>JAJYVR010000262.1 GCA_021791935.1 Acidobacteriota bacterium | reverse complement strand
CAACAGCCTGGCGCAGCGGGGACATAACAAGCAGGGACGTCATAACCTGCGTCAGGTGGGACTGAGTTGCGTTCTGGATGGGGACAACGGACTCAGCCTCTGCCATCGCCTGTATCGCGGCAACGTGGCCTTGCCGAGGAATTTCCCGAGGCGTTGCATCGCATCGCGACTTGGCTGGAGCGCAATCGGATTGCGCCGGAGACGGTGACTCTGGTGCTGGACAAAGGCCCGGCCGCTTTGGCCAACATGCTGGAGTTGGAAAAGGCCGGCGTGGGATGGGTCTCGGCGCTCCCCTGGAGCCAGGCTCCGGCGGCATTGCGCTCCTCGCAGCAACTCACGCTGCTCAGCAGCCGGGAACCGGGCGTGTCGGCGGCGGCGCATATCGCGGTCGTTCACGGCACGGAGTACCTGTGCGTGGCGAAGTACTCGGCATCCTTTGCCGGCGAACAACTGCACAGCCTGACTTCCAGCGTGAGCAAGGCCATGCAGTCCATGCGCAAGCTGGCGCGGGAGTTGCTGAGGCCCGGAGCATCGTATGCAGAGAGCGGGCTGCGCCACCGCATCACACGCTGGTTGGCGCCGCAATTTGTCGGTGCATTGATCAACTGCCAACTGGAGCAACGCGACGGTCACTGGCATTTGCAATTCGACTTCGATCGCCAGGCCCTGGAACGATTGATGGCGCAAAGACTGGGGCGGACCGTGCCGATATCCAACCGCTTCGATTGGACTGCAGAGCAGCCGATCACTGCCGATTCCGGCCAACGGCATATCGAGCAGGTTTTTCGCGGACTCCAGGATGGGGACTGGCTGGGATGGGGACCGATGTATCGCTGGATCGATCGGAATATCCGCGTCCATGCCTTCTACCGCAAGCTGGGAATCTCGCTGTTGCAATACCTGCGCCGGCAGGCAGAGCTGGCATGGCCTGGGCTCTCCATCGAACAACTGCTGGATGAGTTGCGCCAGATCCAGAAATACACTCTGCTCTACCCACCCCAAGGGGCGAAAAGGGGCCCAACCGCGTGGCCACCGTCCTTTCCAAAGAATCCCCGATACAACAAAGACTGGCCCTGATCCTGGGGCTCGATCGGCTCGGTAGTACCTAACGTCGGCAATACAATCGCGGCGCAATAACACTCAAACAAAGTACAACTTACACGTGTCCTTGCCTCACTCTCCGTAAACTCCCGCTAGACGATCTCGCGTTGTATTCTCATAAGGTGAAAAACAAACTTCTTCCTACCGTTCTGAAACGTTTTCATGCCTCCGCCGGGTTTGTGGTATCGGCGGGCGTGTGCGCTCTTGTTCTCGCAACTTCTGCCCTGGCACAGACTGGAACACCGTCCTCGACTTCCGCTGCTGCGGCTGTAACGCCCGCAAGCTTGCCGGCGCTGGTACCGATGCCACGGGAGGTTCATGCGCGCAGCGTGCTGTCGCTGAAAGGCGGCGTCAGCGTGGAAACCGCCAGCCACGACCCGGCAGACAAATTTGCCGTCGCCGATCTGGTGGAGACATTGAAAGATCGCGGGGTCGATGCGCAGGAAGGCCATCGCGACAAAGTGAAAATCGTTCTGATGCGGCTGGATGACAAGGACGCGGCCAAGGTCCTGCAACGTTCCCAAGTCGGCTTTAACCCGGCCATGCACGACGAGGGATACGTGCTGGCGACCGAGGGAGACAAGACGTACGACATTGCCGCCACCAGCGCCGGGCTGTACTACGGCGCGCAAACGATCAAGCAGTTGATTGTGGGTGGCAGCGCGCCCGACGGCAAGGGGTCCCGTTCCGATGCAGTCCTGAATGGAGTGTTGATACGCGACTGGCCGGCAATGAAGTATCGCGGCGTGGATGACGATCTTTCCCGCGGGCCGGTGCCGACGCTGGCATTTCAAAAGCACCAGGTGAAGGTGTTTTCGGAATACAAGGCGAACCTCTACTCCCCGTATTTTGAGAACACGCTGGCCTATGCGTCGAATCCGCTGAGCGCGCCGCCCGGCGGAGCGATGACGCGCGCCGATGTGGAAGAACTGGTGAAATATGCGCAGCAATATCACGTCACGATCGTGCCGGAGCAGGAGGCCTTTGGGCACCTGCATCACACGCTGACGTTCGACAAGTATGCGAATCTGGCCGAGACGCCGCACGGCACCGTGCTGGCTCCAGTGCAGCCGGGATCGATCCAACTGATCCAGCAGTGGTTCACGGAGATTGCGGCGATGTTCCCGGGGCCGTTCATGCATGTCGGCGCCGATGAAACGTTCGATCTTGGCAAGGGGCAGACCAAGCCGGAGGTCGAGAAGGAAGGGCTAGGAAAGGTCTACATGGACTTTCTGATCCAGATCCACCAGGCGCTGGAGCCGCTGCACAAACAGCTTCTGTTCTGGGGCGACATCGCGATGAACGACCCGGACCTGGTGAAAACGCTGCCGAAAGACATGATTGCGATTGCCTGGGTGTACAGCCCGGAGGCAGGGGGCTACGACAAGTGGCTGTTGCCGTTTATCAATGCGGGATTGCAGACCTGGGTCGCGCCGGGCGTAAGCAATTGGAACCGGGTCTATCCGGACAGCAATTCTGGGCTGCTGAATATCCAGGAATTTGTGCGCGACGGCCAGCGGCTGGGTTCCACTGGCGAGCTGAACACGGTGTGGAACGACGACGGCGAAGGCTTGTTCAATCAGGACTGGTATGGGGTGCTGTTTGGGGCGGCTGCGGGCTGGCAGCCGGGCGCGAGCAGCATTCCTCAATTTCAGGACAGTTTTGGGCAGGTGTTCCATGGCGACCGGACGGGCAAGATCAACCAGGCGCAGATCGCGTTGATGGCGGCGCAGAAGACCCTGGAGGATACCGGCATCCGTTATACGAGCGACCGTCTGTTCTGGATGGACCCGTGGAGCCAGGAAGGGCAGGAGGTTTCCGCCAAGTTGTTGCCGGTGGTGCAGACGCTACGGGAGCAGACAGAACAGGCCATCATCCTGATGGACCAGGCGCGCGCAGCAGGGCCGCTGCGGGAAGAAGACGCGCTGGATGCCATGGAAATGGGCGCTCGTCGCATGGACTTTCTTGGATACAAGTTCGAAGCGGCGCAGGAAATGCTGACCGCGTATGACCGCGCCTATCGGGAGCAGGGCGATCCAGCGAACAACAAGCACCTGGGCGCGGGGCTGTACGACATCTCCTCGAACAATGGGCGGTGTCAGGACCTGCGGGATGGATATGGATTGACCCGCGATTTATATCGGGCCGCGTGGCTGAAGGAAAATCGCCCGTACTGGCTGGACAATGTATCCGCGCAATACGATCTGGCCATGCAGTTGTGGATTCAGCGGGGCGTTCGCTTCGCGGAAGCGCAGGCGCAGTGGTATCAGACGCATACGCTGCCTCCGCCGGAGGCGGTCGGATTGCCGCCGATCGCGACTGCGCCCGCTGCCAGTACGGACCATCCGGCGGCCCCTTCGCAATAAGAGCCCTTGACCGGCAACTGCAAGAGAATGCGTCGGTCCGTAATCTGTCGATAAGGTTTGGAAGGGGCTGCGGCGAGGGGGATTTGGATCGCTGACAGGAGTTTCCGCGGCGCATTCGGCCCGCAAACAGGCTTCTATGAGACGGCTGGTGTCGTCAAGGTTTTTGTCTTTGCATTTGCATTTTCCTTAGTGGCGTTTTTGCTTTTGTTCTTGTTGGTTCGTGTTTTGTGGATTCATCTCGGGCTGGCGAAGCTCTCCGACGGGCAGATCGTTCCCGTCTCCCAGTTCGAATACGTGAGCGCGAAGCGGTACAGCATGTGAGCGAACGGCGCGCCGCCGATCGTGATCTCCACGTCCGTCAAGGGTGCGAAATCCGACTCGCACAACTCGCCGGCCCGGTGCTCCTGCACGAAATGCACTTCCTGGGCCGGGCCTTCTGTCGCCCGCCACTGCTCGATCCGCCGCTGCAACGTCCGCAGTTGCCCGTCGGCAAA
>JAJYVR010000261.1 GCA_021791935.1 Acidobacteriota bacterium | reverse complement strand
CTCGCTCCACTGGGCGAAGTACGAATGCACCGTGCGCCACTTGGGAAGTCCCTCGGGGAGCATACGCCACTGGCAGCCGCTCTTGAGCAGCTACAACACCGCATTGAAGACTTCATCTAAATCCACTGTCCGTGGCTTGGTTCGCTTTCGTACCCCTTCCAACAACGGACGTACCCTCTCAAACTGTTCCCGGCTCACATCGCTCGGGTACGGCTTTCTTGGCTCCATGCTCCAGAACTATCGCCCCGAAGGACCTGCTGCATATAGCGGACTTGATGCCTCAAGCGTATCCAACCTGAAAAGATCGTGAACAGGCTCTTAGAACGTGAACCGCTCTGGGGCGAAGTAGAAGCGGACGAGACCTGGGTGGGAGGTACGCAAGCAGGATTGCGGGGCAGCCGCCAGCTCAAGGGTCGGAAAGCGGCACTGGTCCTGGCGCTAGTGGAGAAACGCGGCCGTGGCACGGGCCGCATCCGCATGGCGGTCATCCCGGACTTCAAACGCGTTACCTTGACTGGCTTTCTGCAACAAAACGTGGTCCCAGGTTCAACCGTGTATACGGACGGACTGAAAAGCTTCACCGGATTGCAGGAGGCTGGCTTCCAACATGTGCCACGCAATCAGCCGCTACGGACCGACTTGCGCAAAGGCGCGAAATCCGCAGTCCCGTTGGCAGACCGCGCGATTGGCAATCTGCAACAATGGCTGCTTGGGACCTATCACGGGGTAAGCCGCGACCAGCTCCAGTTCTATCTCGATGAATTCGTCTTCCGCCATAATCGCCGAAGGCAGCCCATGGCCGCATTCCAGACCCTGCTCGGCCTTGGGACTGGCCGTACACCCACACCTTATGAACGGATACGAGGCGCAAGGGACATGCCCCAGTTGCCGCAGAGCGCCAACCCCAATTGGTAGTGGCTTGCTGAAGCAACCGGATAAGCAAGAGCCAGCTAGATCATCAAATACCTGGCCCACAAAAAAAAGAAACGCTTCCCGAAATTTCAGGAAGCGCCTCATTCATGCGAACAAGCTTTTTTTATGCGGTCAGCGGCATCTTGACCCGGAACCGCTCCATGGTGATCTTCAACGCACGCTCAATCCGGCGCAGATCGCCTCGTTCTTCTGGAGCCTGAAAAGTGGAAGCAACGCCCGACTTGGACGCGCGGCCGGTGCGGCCCACGCGATGGACAAAGTCTTCCGCCATTTTCGGCATGTCGTAGTTCACCACATGCGCAATGTGCGCCACATCGATGCCGCGAGCGGCAACGTCGGTCGCCACCAGCACGCGATGCACCCCTTGCGTAAAGCTGCGCAGGGCCGCGCTGCGTTGCGCCTGTGTACGATCGCCATGGATGCTGGTCGCATTCCATCCGGACATGCTCAGCTTTTTGGCCACGCGGTCGGCGCCGTGCTTGGTGCGAACGAAGACCAGAAAGCTGCCTTTTTCCGAGCGCAACAGGTGCTCCAGCAACGGCATCTTCTTCTCGGTCGTCACCTCAAAGGTCTGCAGGCGGACGTTGTCCGCCGGCTTCAAGACCGATCCCATCTCGATGCGGACGGCATTTTTCACATAGTCGCGGACCACTTCCGTCACTGGCGACTCCAGCGTTGCCGAATAGCAGAGCGTTTGATGCTGCGCCGGCAATGCCGCCACAATCCGCTTGATGGCTGGCTTGAATCCCATGTCTAACATGCGGTCCACTTCATCCAGCACCAGTATCTGCACCTGGTCCAGTTGCACCAGCTTGCGCCGCAGAAAATCTTCCAGACGGCCCGGAGTGGCGACGATCAAGCGCGCTCCACGGCGAATCGCCTGTAGCTGCGTGCCTTCCGACAAGCCGCCCACCACCAGCACCGCCTGCGAGGCAGCGTCCAGCGAAAGATTGCGGTAGGCCTGCTCCACCTGCATCGCCAGTTCGCGTGTCGGCAGCAGAATCAACGCAAAGGGACTTTTGCCCTTGCCCTGGGGACCTTGCCGCTGACCGGGATGCTGCGCCGGTGTCTTCTGCGATTGGGTTTGGTTCGCTTTATGCATGGCTTCAATGATCGGAATCAGGAAGCTGAGGGTTTTTCCCGTACCGGTCTGGGCTGTTGCCAGCACGTCGCGGCCTTCCAGCGCCGGCGGAATTGCACCCGCCTGGACCGGTGTGGGAGTAATGAATTTGGATTGCGCGAGCTTGCTTTGAAGCGCGGGCAAAAGAGTGAAATCTGTAAATTGAGTCAAGGTTTTCCTTCGTTTCCGGGCCTTCTTTGCCTTGCACCCATGTGCAGACGGGCCGGAACACACAGCTAGCCTTCGCGGTCTTCGCGCCGCACAAGGGTAGGGATGTAACCGCAGGGGATACCGGAGTTTCAAAGGAAAACGCGGCTCGAAATTGCGCGTTTCAGGAAACTCTAAAGCAGATTTCTATGGATCTGCTCGGGGTCGACACGAAGAACCGGGTTCGACCTCGGATGCCGCATGACAGCTGGTTAGCGAAAGCGCATCACTTCCGCCGCACCGCAACGCAAACGTTCGCGAAGCGATCACGCTGTAGAGGCTTGGGAGGGTGCAACTGCGAACGGCTTGTCGTTACGCCTGACAAGAACGGCTCACAACCAAATCACTGAGCGTGGTTTCATCATAACACAGGCAGGATGCAGTCTTTGAAAGCTCTCAACGAGGCGCCCGCATTCGTGGGGAACCGGATCGCTTCGTCCGGTGAAAACTTCTCTAAGTGCGGGCCGTCGCGCTTCGAGTCGTACTCTTGCGGCGATCTTTCTCTGTCGAGGCAGCGAGGCCCGCGACCTTTTCCACCGGCCGCTTGCGGTCTTCATGCGCGACCAGCAATGCCTCCAGTTGTTGGATCAGGGCGGTGCTGTTCATCGGCTTCACCAGCATCTCGTCCGCGCCATCGTCGCGCCACGCATCGTCGCCGGTCGGGAAAGCGGTCAGCAACGCCACCGCGGGTTGATACGGCGCGGCCTTCGCTGCCCGCGTCACTTCCAGGCCGGCCTGGTCGTTCTCCATGCGCATGTCGGTAATCACCATCACAAAGCTGGAGCTGCGCAACTTGGATTTGGCATCGCGTGCCGACGTGGCGGTCTCCACGTCAAAGCCGTGGATTTCCAGCAGGGCCTTCAGCGTAAGCAGGATCGCAGGTTCATCGTCTACCAAAAGAATGCGGCGCTTCATATCGATGGAGTTCCCTTCTCTCTACGCAATCAATGTAAGCCAAGACAGCAGCATTGTCGATCTGGCAAGAGGAGATTCCGCCGTTTCCATCGCTGTTGCCTGTCGCGCGATTGGTACACTGGCAGGGTGACAGGATACCACGTGGAAACCTTCGGCTGCCGCGCCAGCCAGGCCGACGGAGACGCAATTTCCGCAACCCTGGAAGCCTTGGGCGCCTGCCCGGCGGAGGGTCGGGCCCAGGCGGATGTGGTGGTGGTCAACACCTGTACCGTGACGGCGGAGGCGGACCGGGACGCCCGCGCCTACGTTCGTCGCGTCCAGCGCGCCAATCCGCATGCTCGCATCGTCGTCACCGGCTGTTACGCGCAGCGGGCCCCGGATGAAATTGCCGCGCTGCCCGGCGTATTTGCCGTCGTCGGCAACAGCCACAAGAGCCAGGTCGCCTCCATCGCCCTCGGCCCATTCAAGCCGCAACCGGCATCTTGGCCGGACGAGAATCGCGTGTCCTCGGGGAATGAAAACTCCTGTGCCGCTATGGCAACGTCGTCCCCGCATTTTGTGCCCGTATCGTCGCTCGCAACCGCCCCAGATTCCGACCCAGAGCGGCTACCCGGTGCCCCCGCGTTCGTCCTTGCCGGAGACATCTTCGCCCATAGCGACTTTCAATTGCCGTCGCTGCCAGCTTCCACCATTGAACGGCTGGCGGAAAATTCAGCGGCCCATCGCACCCGGCCAACCCTCAAAATTCAAGACGGCTGCGGCAACCGGTGTACCTTCTGCGTAATTCCCTCCACGCGCGGCA
>JAJYVR010000260.1 GCA_021791935.1 Acidobacteriota bacterium | reverse complement strand
CAGCCGCGCCAGCGCGAAGGAGGAGTCGTACTGGTAGAAGCCGGAATGGAAAATCCCGACGACCTGAAAGCGCTGATACTTCGGTACCAGGCCGAAAGGCGTCAGTTCGCCCTGCGGACTGGTGACCAGCACGCTGTCGCCGACTCCTGCGCCGATCTGGTCGGCAAGGTCGGAGCCAAGGACCAGCGGCGGAATCGTCGCATCGGGGCCCTGGCCCGTTTGCGGCGCGAGGGCGACCGCGCTGCCTTGCTTGACATCATCCAGCAAACTGCTCACAGTACGCTCTTCGGCGGGCAGAATGCCTTTAATCAGCGCGCCGCCGGAGCGGGCCCCGCGCGAGACCAATACCTGGCCATAGAGGGCCGGGGCCGCCGCGGTGACGTGCGGCAGGTGCCGCAGTCGATCCGTCAACGGGCGCCAATTTTCGATGCCATCGCTGGCCACGCGCATCAGTTGGACCTGTGAGGTTGAACTCAGGAGACTCTTTTGCATGTCGCGACGCATCCCGTTCGTGATCGCCAGCGCGAGAATCAGCGAGGCCACGCCGGCCGCCACCCCGACGATCGAAATTGTCGTGATGACGCCGACGACAGCCTGACGGCGCTTGGCCCGCAGGTAGCGACTGGCGACAAACAGTTCAAAGCGCATGAAATGGTTCCTCAGGGGCTAAAGCCCTACAGATTTTTAGCCCCTATTGCGGCACGGCTGAAGCCGTGCCCTGATACAAAACAGGCTGGATCAGAGTTCCCCAGGTCTCTGACCGCTTGTTGTTCCTGACCGTCGCAATCCCAGGTCTCAAGCGCGAGACCTGGGGGCACCCTCTTCACTCCTGGACAACTGCTTTCCCAGTGGCAACGTTGCCGGCGCGGTTCAATACTCGCACCGCCAGCACATGTTGTTGCGGAGCGGTTGGCTGCACGGCTGCTGGAACATCGCTGTCCGCATTGCGTTTCGGCAGTGGGACTGTGAAGTCGTAATGCTCGTGAAAAGAATCGCTGAGTTTTCCCACCGGATCGACGTACTGCCACGGACCGGAATCCACCGAATAATAGGCGCGCGCAATCGCAGAGAGCCGGTCCTGAGCGTCGAATACGACGTGGATCGCCGTGGCCGGTTGCGACGCCAGCGTCGCCTGCACGGGCGAAAGCACGGGCGGCAACGTATCCAGCAGGAATTGGTCGCTGTCCTTATATCCAGTCAGCGCATTCCCCGCCAGGTGCGACGGAGCGTCGGTGGCCACGATGCGCAGCGTGTAGTACCCATCCGGAATTCGATTCAGGTCGAACGAAAGATAAGTCTGGGACAGGTCCGCCTGCAGCAATTGCCAGTTGGCCTCGTCTTCTCCGCGATAGTAGACGGAGTAATGCAGGCGGTCGCCGTTGTCGTCGTGTGCCTTCCAGCGGGCCGTGGCCCAACCGGGCGTTCGCATCGCCATCAGGGGCTGCGAGGTTTGCTGGGTGTCGTAGATCACTCCATCGGTCGACTCGGCAGGGAAATTGATCTGCACCGGCGCGATTTGCGCTTCCTGGTTCTGTCCGGGTACGACGCGGGCATGCAACTCCACGACAATGTCGTCCACTACAGGCGCGACGTTCTGCGGCAAGTAGTAGAAGCCAACCTGGCGCAGGGTCGCATCCGCATGCAGGACTGCTTTCCATTGCAGATAGCGGGCCCTGGGAAATTTCGGCGGGTCGCCGCCGGGATTGATCGGCTGCCAGTCGCTCCAGCCTTCTGTCGGCTGCTCAATATTGCCGACGCGCGCGAACAGGTCGAAGTGGCCGCTGCCCCGCACAGTTGGCCGTCCCCATTGGGAGCTGAATTTCGCGTCGGCGACAGGGCTCTCATAGGTGGAGTTGTCGCCAGAGCCGGCGCTATTTGCCGACAGCCGGTAGAGCTTGCCGGTGTTGCTGGTGGCGACGTACAAGCTGTTTTCCGACTGCGCAAACGCGGTTGCATCGGCGGCTTCCAGATGGGCCAAGTCCGCATAGGCGCCGTCGAGATAAATCCGGTAGAGATGCCCTTGGTTGCCGCTGCCGGCCAGCAGTCCGCTCTCGCCGCTGCGCGGAGGACTTTGTTGCCAGGCCAGCGCGTAGACCACATCGTGCTGCGAGGCCCACAGTTGGCGCGGCGCGCCGTCCGGCGCAATCTGATAAATCACGCTGCCTTTCGGAATCAGAGCGCTGTCGTGCGACGAGGCAATGGAACCGGGCATCAGAATGGTAATGCTGGCGGTCATCATGGTCATGCTGTGGACGTTGAGCGGCGGCAGGGTGGACTTGCCTTTCTCCCCGAGCGCGGCAACGTAGAGATTGCCAGCGGGATCGAGCGCGATGGCGGGAATCTCCTGGTTTGGCGCCTCAAAAAGAACGAAGCCTTTGCCGCTGGGATCGATGCGATAGACCAGGCCGCGGCCATCCGTGCCCGCGTAAAGCGTGCCGTCCGCGGCGAACAGCAGGCAGCGAATATGTTGTTCGCTGCTCGAGAAGAACTTTTCCGGGGCCGCGCCGGGTTTCTTCAGGTCCACGCGATAAATGGCCGCCGGGCCGCCGGTGGCGACGTACATTCTTCCCGCCGCGTCGAAGGCCAGGTCCCAAATGTAGGTCGCCTTGGGATCGACTGCGCTGGAATCGAAGACAACATCGGGCGCAGGTCCGCTCCGTGCCGGAGCTGCTTCGCCCTGCTTGTATACCGGGAGCGGAGCATTGTCGATCTTCACTTCTGGACCGTTGGGGTCGATGCGATAGACCTTGCCGTCAGGCAGCGTGGCGGCGTAGAGCATTCCATCGGGACCGATCTTCACCGCCTGGACGGAGACATCCTTGGTCTCCAGCAGCGGCGTGGATTTGCCGTCGTGCGTCACCTTCAGCACCGTTGCGGGAGAGCCCGTGCCCAGGTAGGCATTGCCTCGCGCGTCCACCGCGACCGACCAAACCGCCGAGGCGGCGGTGGTGAGCACCTCGGTGGCGACGGGCGAGCTTTCTAGCTGGCCATCGCTCAAGATGGCGACGCCGTGGGGCGTTCCCGCTTCAAAACTTTCAAAGCTCGACTGTTGCCAGAGCTGCGTGCCCTGCGCCTGCGCAAGGACAGAAATGGAGAGAATCGCGCCACCAAGAAGACGAGTCCACATGCTGTGTTTGAGTGTACCGAATGCGGCCGCTTTTCATCGCATGCGGGCGGAAGATGCAAGTTGCACGACGGTCGGATAGGGCACGGATTTTCGCCGACTCCATGCACCACCACCCTTGCATCGCAAGGGCCGCCCGCCTGTTTTTTCGCTGGGGTGGGAATAACCCCACTCAAGCCACAGAAAGAAGGCTCGAATGGGCCACTGTCCGCAACTATCGCAAAACTGAGAGTTTTTCCGCAGCCTGTTTAGCCCATCTGTTTTGCGGGAAGATTGAAGCGTGTTGGAGATAGCTAAACGCAGGTCCCCATTCGACTCGCTTTCGGCTCGCTTAGGGCAGGCTCTCCGCTGCACTGCGCTGCGGTCGGAATGACAAATTTATCTACTACGATCCCAGGTTAGCTACGCGAACCTGGGGCACTCGGGACCGCGATGTTCATGGAGAGCACGGCGGCTGAAGAGAAGTCAGTTGGCGCCGGGAGTCGCTTCGTCCTTGGCTTCGACCACATCGTCGCAGGTTGAGGGGCGACCGTCGCGGACGCTCTGCGCGCCGAGGGAATTCTCGCTGCCGGCTGGGGCCG
This sequence comes from Acidobacteriota bacterium, assembly GCA_021791935.1. Taxonomy (GTDB): domain Bacteria; phylum Acidobacteriota; class Terriglobia; order Terriglobales; family Acidobacteriaceae; genus JAKAAZ01. The sequence goes on along the minus strand of JAJYVR010000260.1, from coordinate 322 downwards.
CGCGATCAATCTTGTGGCGAGCCTGGGAATCTTTGTTCGCTGCGGTGTCGTTGCTGGCGTTTGGGTTTGTTTGCGGGGTTGCGGTCATGGTGCACTCTCCTGGTTCTACCTGTGAGGTAGGATGCCGGGTGGGGTCTGGGCGGTGTCCTGGCGGACGCAAGCCGCAAAACAAATGCCGTTTACGGCAGGTTCCTCCACTTGGGGCACTCGGCGTTCGCGCGGTGGCGATCCGAACGATCCAAGGTTAGCCCAAGTTCGTCACGGAATTGACAGTTTCGGTTATTTTGACCTGTCGGAGGGAAGCAAGTCCTGTTGGCTCAAC
>JAJYVR010000259.1 GCA_021791935.1 Acidobacteriota bacterium | reverse complement strand
TCGCGGAGGTGGCCTGATGCGCACCGTGGCACTCATCCTAATGGAGGCCGGGAATCTCCCGCCCGGCTTCCATATCCACATCGACAACCCGCCGTGGATGCCGCTCGATATCGAGGACATCGGCATACCCGGCCCGCATGGTTTGGTTGCCATCTCTGTCGCGCACTACGGCCAGCAGAACGGCGACACGATGCGCGACCCGGAGATGCTGTTTGAGTTGCGCCGCGCCGGACAGGATATGGAACTGTTTCCGTACCACTGGCGCAACGACTATCTCGGCATCGAGCAGTATTCCAGCTTCCACGATGACGCGGGAAAGCTCTTTACGCTGCCAGCACTCAAACGGCGGCATGAGGAGTTTGCCTACATGTGGGACAACAACCTGCGCGCGCAAGGCTATTACGAAGCCTTCCAGCGCAGCCGCAGTCAATAGCCCGCTCAATCATGGGCGGGTGATTGCGCCCGCCCAAACCTTCCACTCGACAACCCGCAAAGGAGAAGATCGCAATGACAACCGCAACGCAATCCGAATACCGCAACCTTCCCGTCATCACTCTTACAGAATCGCCTGCCAATCCCAGGCAGGTATTTGATGAAGCAAGCCTCAACGAACTGGCCGAGAGCATCCGAGCGCAGGGGATTCTCTCACCGCTTGTCGTGCGGCCCAAGGGGCAGCACACGTATGAAATCGTCGCCGGTGCGCGGCGTTACCGCGCAGCGCAGAGGGCCGGTCTCGAATACGTGCCCGTCCGTATCACGGAATTGACCGATGCACAGGCAGTCGAAATCAGCATCGTTGAGAACCTGCAACGCCGCGACGTTCACCCGCTGGACGAGGCAAACGGCTATCTCGCATTGATGCGGCTTGACTACACCGTGGAGCAGATCGCCGCGAAATGCGGCAAATCGCCCGCATACGTGACAGCCAGAACGCGCCTCGCGCAACTTGCGCCCGCCACCGTCAAAGCCTTTACCAAAGACGAGATCGGCGTAGGCCATGCCCTCTTGCTGGCAAAACTTCAGCCCGATGAGCAACAGGAAGCCCTCGCCGCCTGCTGGCAGCAGGGCTACACCAGCGGCAGCAAGGCGAAACGCATCCTGCTGCCCGTCCGCCATCTCCAGCAGTGGATTGAGCACAACATTCTGCTGGAACTTGCCGCCGCACCCTTCCCCAAGGACGACGCGCAGCTTGTGCCCGAGGCGGGTTCCTGCCTTGAATGCCCCAAACGCACCGGCCACAACACGCTGCTGTTTGCCGACATCGGAGCCAACCAGCCCGATTCGTGCAGCGACCCCAAATGCTATCAGGCCAAGGTAGATGCTTTCGTGAAACAGACCGTGGCGGCAAAGCCGAAGCTGGTACAGATCAGCACCGCTTACGGCAAGCCGAGCGAAGACAGCGCAGCAATTCCTCGCAACAAGTACGTTGTTATCCGCCAGGATAAGCCGCAAAAGAAGGAGCAGCGCGACTGGCCCGAGTACAAGACGTGCAAGTTCACCGCCGAGGCCATCGTCACCGAGGGCAGCGAGAAAGGCGAGATACGCAAGGTGTGTGCCAATCCCGAATGCCCGATTCACCACGGCAGAAAGCGCACGCAGACTGATGCCGCGTTCAAGGCCGAACAGGAGAAGCGCCGCCGCGAGGAAGCGATAGCCCAGACCACCGGGCTTCGCGTTCTCAAAGCAGTCGGCGATGCCGTTCCCGTCCGGCTCATGAAACGCGACCTGCTTTTTCTTGCCGTTCGCTTGACTGCGATGCTGGACGAGCGCAAGGTTGCCATCCTCATCCAGCAGCATGGCATCGCCAAGCCAAAGAACTGTGAGCAGCCAACGAAACTGCTGGCCGAGTTCCTGTCCAAAGCCGAAGAAGGCAAGCTGGGCCGCATCCTCACTGAGGCGGCAATCCTGCTTTCCATGCGCGGCCCGCAGGACACCGAGCGCATTCTCCGCGAGGCGGCGCAGTGCTACAAGGTGGACGCGGACACCATCGCCGCGAAGGTCAAACAGGAGTTCGCGGCCAAAGACAAACGAAAGGCCGCGAAGAAAGCCACGGCCAAGCCGCAACCGAAAGCGGTGAAGAAGTCCGCCGCTGCTTAACCACAAACCCAACCGGGACAATCAGCGGAGCCAGAAAAACCGGCTCCGCAATTTTTGTCTCTGGCTGCCCGTCTTCCCACCCGGTTCTGATGCCCCGGACGAGTCCGAGGCGACATCCTCAGCCCACCCGACCGGCAGACACGCACATCTGAACAATATCCAATCGTTACCCAGCGGACTCAGGAACCCGGCATCGCCCACTTGGCCATAGACATTCACAAATTTGATCGCTTCACGCTTGACTCTATACCTACGTACTGGGTTTACCGTTGATTCATGGAAAGGTTGACCATCAGCCAAGTGGCGAAACGTTCAGGCGTCAACATTCAGACGATTCGATACTACGAACGCCAGGGGCTTCTCTCAGCCATGTCTCGCACCGCAGCGGCATATCGTATCTTTTCAGTTGAGTCGGTGCAACGGATTCGTTTCATCAAACGAGCCCAGGAACTAGGCTTTTCCCTGAAAGAGATCAAGGAACTGCTCTCGTTACGTATGGACACTCACACGACACAAGCCGACATTCGCAAGCAAGCACAGACGAAGATTGCCGACGTCGAACGAAAGATTCTGCATCTCGAAGCTATCCGCGCAAGCCTATTGCGAATGGCGGAGAACTGCTCCGGCTGCGGCTCTTTAGAGGATTGCCCCATCCTCGAAAGCCTGGATAAAGAGGATCCCGAATGACGAACGGCGACTGGAAGCAAAACCTGCTGATTGCGCCTGGAGTCGGGCTATCACCTTTATTCTAGATCGTCTGTTCAGCCTACTGGCCTGCATATGCGGCGCTACTGGCTACGCTCGGACTTGGGCTTCTGGTTTCGAATCAGGCGTATTGGTATTTCGCGCCCGCACGCAGCTTAGCGATGGACCCTGGGTACTTAGAATCGCAGCCGCCTGTCTGATCCCGTTCGGAAAATTCGAACTCGATTCAAGCCAGGTATTCTGTTCCGGATCAGCGCTGCTCATCCTGGCCTCTGTATGGAACAGTTGTCCTTTCGCCATGCGCTGTAACTGCGCCCCGCGAGCAAATTCATTTCCGGCTTTGGGGGCGCGCAGCGAAGACAACTTATCACTCCCGGAGGATTCAAATGCCCAACAACAGAAGGAAAGTGGAGGTCTTCAGCGCCGGTTGCGGCGTATGCGATGAAACGATTGCTCTGGTGCAGAAGCTGAGCTTGCGGATCATGCGTTGTTGTGGTCTACGACATGCACAAGCCGGAAGCTGCAGCAAAAGCCGCGCACTATGGTGTGCACGCTGTTGTCGTAAACGGCAATCTCGCAGAGTGCTGTGCCGGCACATGGCCCAATGAAAGCGCCTTGCGCACCACTGAAATCGGCGTTCCGCGATGAGTCTTGCGATTCCGAAAGCCGGAGTGGTATTTCGTACAAAGAGGCATCGCTCTGAGGTTTCGGAGTTGGTTATCTTGAAAACCAGATGTGATCAAGAAAATCGCACACATCGCTCCAAGAGCGACAGCCCATTTTGAGACAGATACCCGGTACCTGTTCTGAAAGAGCATTCACAAGAAGCAATACGCTCCAAGAACGCACGAAAAACTCCGTATAATTTGGGCGCGGCCTACTGGGATTCCTTCCGCTTCGAATGGAGCGTCAGTAAATCCAGCGCACAATCCTACCTCTCATCTTCGACCAACGTTGCGATGATGGGACAAGTGCCTCGCTTTTGCTTGAGCTCACACTGCCGAACCATCTGCTGCAATGCGTCGCGGATGGCTTCGAGATCGGCAATCTTGTCTTGCACAAGGTGCAGTTTCGCCAGTGCCAGGTCGTGGGTAACACTGCAGGTTTGGGGGCCATCGAGCTTGAGCAGGCCGGCTATGTCGTTCAAGCTGAAGCCGAGCATTTGCGCCCGTTTGATGAACCGGATCCTCCTGGCATCCGCAGCCGTGTATTCGCGGAATCCTGATATAGGACGCTCC
>JAJYVR010000258.1 GCA_021791935.1 Acidobacteriota bacterium | reverse complement strand
TGAGTGCTGTTTGCAAGTAGTCTTGGAATTGATTGAGGAGAAGAAGTTTACCGATGCCGGAACTGCCAGAAGTCGAGACCATCGCCAACGGCGTCGACCAACGCGTGCGCGGACGAACCATCCTTTCACTCTGGCTCGGCTCCAAGCCCGAGCCGTTTCGCTCGACTCCCGCCGAGCTTGCCCACGCCCTGACAGGCAGTGCCATCGAACGCGTCCATCGCGTCGGCAAACATATTGTTGTCGATTTGACGCGAGACCCAATAGCCACCCGCCGTCGCTCGACCGCCGCACCCACGAAGTCCGAGCCATGGCGCGGACAGTGGCTCGTCCACCTCGGCATGACTGGCCGTCTGCTCGTATGTCAGGCCGACGAGCCGACGCCGAAACATACTCACGCCATCCTGCAACTCGATGACACTCGGGAAATCCGCTTCGTCGATCCGCGCCGTTTCGGACGTCTCTCCGTACTCGACCTTTCTGCCCAGGTCGCGCCGAATACCGGCAAGCGCAAGTCGGGAGCTTCCTCGCACGACGAAGGTTTCCTCGGACCCGGACAGGAGCCATTGGGCATCTCTTTCGACGCGTTTCGCGCGCTCTTTCGCGGGCGCCGGACCCCCATCAAATCCGCGCTGCTGAATCAGAAACTTCTCCATGGCGTCGGCAACATCTACGCGGATGAAAGTCTGTTTCGCGCCGGCATCCGCCCGCGACGCCAGGCTGGCCGCCTCACCGCCAAAGAACTTGAATACCTCCGCAGCGCCATCCAGTCCGTTCTGCGTGAGGCCATCGCGCTCGGAGGTTCGTCCGTGTCCGATTACGTGGACGCTTCCGGCGAGAAGGGTTTTTTTCAGTTGGAGCACAAGGTCTATCTCCGCACCGGCGAGCCCTGCCTGATCTGCCAGACGCCGATTCGCCGCATCCTCGTTGCCGGCCGTGGCACCCACTTCTGCCCGCACTGCCAGCACTGAGTCATTGCTTGGCCGAATGGCCCCATACCAGGACTGATCCACTTCCAATGAGCGATCTATCTATGGATTTGCGGATTCAATCGATCCCATTCCTATGGAATTCCAGAAAATCGGGCCGCCTTTTCGACGTAACTCCTTTGATTCGTGGCGAATGAGTTTGGTATCCAAGTTGCACTGTATTAGGCAAGCCAGTGCACGCACATAGAGCCGAAAGGCTTGAGAAAACAGAAAAGTTCAGGCAAAGTGGGCCGTCAGCAGAGTTTCTAAGCCTTCAATAAGGAAACCAGTCGGCCCCACTCAAACTGATTGAACCAGGCACCATGAAGCGGGTCCACCCAAGTCCGGGAGGCCAGTGACCCGATTCCGGTTGCGAATGCTACGCCTGAAGCTTCCGATCCCCCAACGGCCCCCTTTCCCCAATCGGCAATTTTCACACGTAGGATGCGCGTACGTGTGCAACACTGCCTTGGCGGAAAGTCCAATTGGGTAGGGTCCGCGATCCGACCGAATCGTATTCATGCTGGCCCGGCGCAGGGAGAGCGTTTTCACGTTGACTGTAGGCCGAAGCAAGGATCGCGACGCAACTTTTTCGTGAAGCAATGCTGCCCGCAGCAGCTCTCAATACAACATCGTAAAAGTGAACATGCTCTTAAAGACGAACAGGATCCAGCCGGTTCAGTTCCCGTGGTTGCCGATTGGAAGATTTTTTGCCACTTGCCCATTTTGTCTGTCCGGAGTAGCATCAGTCTTGCTCATCGTTTGGCTGAAGCTGCATACCTTTCTGGGACCCGCGGCTCGCCGATACCATGTACGGATAGGAAAAATACAGCACAGTTCGGATGCGCCTCAAGAATGCGCTCCAATAGCGGTCACGCTACCAGGAACTGTCACGCCGCAGGCTGCCAACATGCTCCAGGGCAAGATTCCTGATAGGCAAATGAAACTGGCTTGATACAAAAATTCCATCATGCTGCTCGATAGCGTCCTCGCCGGACGGGACTGAGATCATTCCAGTGGTCGCGCTTCAGCGACTCGCGCGGCACAAGTCAACGCACGGTACAAGGAAGTGTCTGAATGACAGAAGATGCAACGCCGCAACCGGAGAGCACTTCTCCGTCTCCTCTAGCCAACACCAGCGCCGCCGGACCGAATGCTCCCCGGCAAAAGCAAAGTTTTCGTCGTCGCCGCAAACGCCGCGGATCGGGCGGAAATCCAGCCCAGGCTGCAAACCCCGGCCAGGCCGCCGCCAACGGACAGCAGGCCAATGCTGCCGCGTCGCCCGCGCCCCAGGGCAATGCTCCCCGCAATGAGAACCAGCCCCGCAAGAAGAAGCGCTTCTTCAAGAAAAATCAAGGTCAAGGCCAAGGCCAGGGCCAGAACCAGGGCCAGCCCAATACGCGCGCCGCTCACGGCGACTCGCGCGGGAATTCCGCCGGCCAGCAGCAACGCCGCGGCGGCAAACAGCGCCGGTCCAAGGTCTTTGTCGGCCCCATGGACCATAGCTATCGCGCCGCCAATGGAAACTATTCCGACGGGCCGCCCTCCACCATTGAGTTGCAGCGCGGATTTCCCAACGCCAACTACAACGGCAATGGCAACGGAAATTTCAACGGGGACTATTCCGGCGCTGCCAATGCAGGCCGGTCTGTCGACGACATGCAGGGTTCGGCGAGCACTGCCGCCGCGTCGGAGAATTCCCCGGTCCGCATTTACTGCTTCATCGACGACCTGTTCTTCATCGCCAAAATTCAGGAGACCGCGCGCAAGCTTGGAATCAAAGTCGCCTTCGTCAAGAATGACAAAGACACCATCGCCGGCTTGCTGGCGTTGCCGGAAGAAGAGCGTCCCACGCTGATTGTGTTCGATTTGAATAGTGCGACCGCCAAGCCGCTCACGCTCATTCCCAAGCTGAAAACCAAACTGAAGCGCGCCACTTCGATCGTCGGATTTCTCTCGCACCTGCAAGGCGAGCTGAAGGCCAAAGCCATCGAGGCCGGCTGCGACACCGTGATGCCGCGCTCCGCCTTCTCTCAGACGCTGCCGAACCTGTTGCGGCGCTATGGCATCGAAGTCGAAATCGAAGACGATCAGGCGCAGGTGATCGAAGCCTGATTGTTCGGCGCGTTGATTCCCTTGTCTAAGACTAGATCCCAGCCTACGACGGCGAGGGCATGCTGACCACAGTGAACGGGGCGCAGTACGTGTACGATGCGTTGCAGCAGCGGGTGGAGAAGACCGGCGACAGCAATCCGACGGAGGTCGTCTACTTCAACGGGCATCCGATTGCGCTGCTCAATCCCTCTACCGGAGCGTGGACGGACCTGATCTGGGCGGGCAGCAACCTGCTGGCGGAAGTGGCGGGAACGCAGACGGCCACGCCAGAATATCGGCTGCTGGACCATGAGGGCTCGCTGGTAATGATCACGGATGGATCGGGCAATGTGACCGGAACCAACCTTCTCATGCCCTACGGCGAAACCCTGGCTTCCAACACCACCAGCGATCCGTATGCCTTTACAGGCTTGTATCAGGACACAGAGTACGGCGGCGACGATGCCTGGTTCCGGAATTATTCCACCGAGCAAGACCGCTGGCTGCGCCCCGATCCCTACAACGGCAGCTACGACCTGATGAACCCGCAGAGCTTTAACAGGTATATGTACGTCAACGGAAACCCACTGGGGTATGTTGATCCAAGCGGCCTAGCAGGAGGCGTACTGAATTATCTTGGCACCGCCTGCGGTAGCCATGGATTCAAACTAGCCTCGTCATTCGTCTGCGGTCCAATTGGTCTTGCGACTAATATAGCTTGCGACTTCACCTCAAACCAAGAAGCATGTGGATTTCCTGGGCTAACGTCTTTCATTCCGGGCCCTAAATGGATAGGGCAGTCAATCAGTGCAAGTATTTCAGCAGTCGACATGATCGCGGAAATAGTGTGTGCCACTTCAGGTGGGTCTGCTTGCGAGCTTGCACTTGCAATCTTCGTATATAACCTGGTTCACGCCTGTCCGGTTAAAAGTCGAACAGAGTCAACTGGTTGGCGCAGAGGGGTAAGTCATGTTGGGAGTCGATCTGCTGAAGT
>JAJYVR010000022.1 GCA_021791935.1 Acidobacteriota bacterium | reverse complement strand
TCTCGATTCAAGGGTCAAGCCAATTCACTTCGGCCAGTTGCCGCAACCGGTTGCGCGCGCCTGAACAACGAGAATAAGTAGCGAACGGCCTTTGACGGGCATCTACCGATGCTAGTGTGGTGAATCTGAAGTTCATGCAACAATTCGATTCACGGAAGCGATTCAAACAGCAGCACTCAGGGGCAAAAGCCCATCTGTTTTGCGCCATGTACGGCACCCTTCGGCTCCGTTCAGGGCAGGCTAAAAGTCGCGCCCTGATACAAGACTGAAAATCGTTTCTTTGAACGAATGTAAAGACCCAGGTCACTCGAAAGCGATTGACATGAAAATCGGCATCACCTGTTATCCGACGTATGGCGGCAGTGGCGTCGTCGCCACCGAGCTGGGAATTGAGCTGGCCAATCGCGGCCACGACATTCATTTCATCTCCTATGCGCAGCCGTTTCGGTTGAGCGGCCGCGAGGAGCGGATCCATTTCCACGAGGTCCCGGTCTCGAATTACCCGCTGTTTGAATTTCCGCCCTACTCGCTGGCGCTGGCGACGCGCATGTCGGAGGTCGCGGAGTATTACGATCTCGACCTGCTGCATGTCCACTACGCGATCCCCCACTCGGTCAGCGCGATGCTGGCCCGGCAGATGCTTGCCCGCAGCGGTCGCAGGCTTCCTTTTGTCACCACGCTGCACGGCACGGACATTACGCTGGTGGGCGCCGATCGCGCCTATCTGCCGATCACCCGCTATGCCATCGACGAGAGCGACGGCGTCACCGCCATCTCCGACTATTTGCGGCGCAAGACCGTCGAGACTTTCTCGACCACGCGCCCGATTCATGTCATCACGAACTTCGTCAATTGCGACGTCTACCTGCGCGATCCGGAGGCAAGCGCAACCGTTCGCGCCCAATACGCGGAGCCGGAGGAAGCCGTGCTGGTTCACCTGTCGAACTTCCGTCCGGTCAAACGAATTCAAGATGCGATCGGCATCTTTGCCGGTGTCGCGAAAGAAATGCCGGCCAGACTGCTGATGGTCGGCGACGGACCAGAGCGTTCCTCGGCGGAATGGCTGGCGAAATCCCTGAAGATCAGCGATCGCGTCCATTTCCTCGGCAAGCACGACCAAGTCAATCACCTATTGCCGGCAGCCGACCTGATGTTGATGCCGAGCGAACTGGAATCGTTTGGCCTGGCGGCGCTGGAAGCCATGGCCTGCGAAGTGCCGACCATCGGCACCAACGTCGGCGGCGTGCCGGAGTTGATCCAAAACGGCGTCACCGGCCTGTTGTTCCCTGTGGGCGATGTGGACGCCATGGCCCAGGCTGCGGTCGGTTTGCTGAGAGACCGCGATCGCCTAAAAGAAATGGCGCGCGCCGGGCGCCAGGAGGCGCAGCGCACGTATTGCGCCACCCGCGTGATTCCAAAGTACGAGGAATTTTACGAATCGATCCTGCGCAGTTCCGGGAACTGAGTCGTCGCGGTCTTCGCGGAGTTCACCGGTATCGTCAAAATGACGCGCGTGCCGCGGCCCGGACGGCTGAGTATCTCAAACCCGGCGTCTGGACCGCATAGCACCTGCATCCGTTCCCGCACGTTGCGCATTCCGACGCCGGTACCCGCCTGCAGCAGCCCGCTGCGATGGACCGGAGGGCCGTTTTCCACCGGCATCCCCACGCCATCGTCCTCCACGGTAATCACCAACTTGTCCTGCTGCAATCGGCTGCGCAGCGTGATGGTGCCGCCGCCGATGCGAGGCTCCAACCCATGCTTGATGCCGTTTTCAATCAACGGCTGCAGCAGCATGCTGGGCACCAGGATCTCCAGCGTTTCCGGAGCAATTTCTTTCACCACGCGCAATTTCTCAGTCCCGAAGCGGACCACTTCAATGTCGAGATAATCGTCGGCAAACTGCAATTCTTCCCGCAGCGGCATCAGGTCGTCGCGGTCCTGCAACAGGACGCGAAGAATACTCGCCAGCTTCACGATCAGTTCACGGGCCAGTTCCGGCCGAAAGCGCACCAGGGAGGCGATGGAGTTGAGCGTGTTGAACAGAAAGTGCGGATTGATCTGGCGCTGCAGCGCATCCAGGCGCGCATCCATCAGCAGTCTTTCCTGCTCCTCCAACTTGCGCTCGATGCGGATGGCGTTCCAGATTTTCAGCGGAATGCCCACCACCATGGGGGCGCAGAGACAAATCGCCAGCAGCAACCACCAGCTATTGGAATGAAGCGCGAACAAGCGGCGCGGGTAGAGATGCGAGATCCAGTTGCGCATCGCCTGCATGCCCAGGATCAACATCAGCAGCAGGATCTGCCGATCGACACGCGGGCGCATCAGGTTTCTCCGGATCCAGCGGTAGATGCTGAGGTCCACAAACGGAGAAAACGACCAGATATCTTCCTCGGAAACAAACGCGCGATAGGTGCCGAAAATCAACGCGACAACCAGGTTGAACGGCAAGGCGAGATATTCGCGATGCAGCACCGCCGGAATCGAAAGAAAAGCCCCGGCAAGGATGGCCGGAATGGCGCCGAGCAATAGCGCCACCAGAATGACCGCCTCAAAAGAAATGTCCGCGGCCAGAAAATTCGGCACGACAACACGGACCCATACTCCCAGCGTCAGCGGAACGCAGATACAGGCCAGCAGTCCCAGCATCTGTCCGGAGCTGCGTCGGGCGCTGAGCAGCAGATTTTTGAACACCATCGACCGCGAGAGCGCGCTTGAAACCGCGGCGGCGACGCCCAGTTTGATCAACAGCGTGATCAGGATCAGTTTGGAATTGACCACGACTTCACTTTACTCCGTCGGCCGCGTGGAATCGCAGGGAAGAATGCGGGTCCTATAATCTAGGTATGCCGTTTGAGAGTGTGCACAAAGCCGCCGAAGCCGACTTTCCGACTCGCTGGGGCCATTTCCGTATCTTTGGCTTTGTTGGGACACGCGCGGGCGACGTCTCGGACCCGGGTTGTGCAACGACTTCCTCGCCGGCTGGACCGCAGGAGGAAATGGTCGTGCTGGTCATGGGAGATGTTTCCAGCGCGCCGCCGATCGTCCGCATCCATTCGCAATGTTTGACCGGGGACGTGTTCGGTTCTCTGCGGTGCGATTGCCGCCTGCAACTGGAGCTGGCGTTGCGCACCATTGCCGATGCGGGCGCCGGCATTCTGCTTTATGAGCAGCAGGAGGGCCGCGGCATCGGCCTGATGCCAAAACTACAGGCATACGCGCTGCAGGACAAGGGCCTCGACACCGTGGAAGCGAATGTGGAATTGGGCTTTGAGGCGGACTGTCGGGCCTTTGACCTTCCCGCGGAAGTCCTCAAGCTGATGGGCATTGCGCAGGTCCGCCTGATGACCAACAACCCCGACAAGGTTGCGGCACTGGAAGCGGCAGGCGTGCGGGTCGTCGAGCGAATGTCTTCGGCCGTCGAATCCCAGGAAAGCTTTGAAAAATATCTCCAGGTCAAGCGCGACAAACTGGGCCATCTTGTCGATCATGACAAGGTGGACGTCAAACCGATCGGTCCATAAAAGCGGACCGGAAACGGACCCCGTAAAAAGGACCCTGCAACCTCGCACGGAGGGAGAGACAATGAATTCTTCATTTTTTCGTTTGGGCCTTGCTTTGGTTATTTCCTGTGGAGTTGCGAGTGCGGCATCGCGCCCGGGAAATTTCACCGTCATCGGCCCCGGTGGCGGCGGCTCGTTTTACAACCCGACGATCAATCCCAGCGACCCGAATACAGTCCTGGTCTCCTCCGACATGACCGGCTCCTATATCACCCACGACGGCGGACGCTCGTGGAGGATGTTCAATCTGCGCGGCGTGTCGAATTTCTTTGCCTTCGATCCGCGGGCCCCGCACACCATATATGCGGACACCATCGGATTGTGGCGCAGCACCAATAACGGCGCCACATGGAACCTGATCTATCCGGACCCCGCGACGATTACCGGCCTCAAGACGGATTCCGACTCAGCCGGCGTAGAGATCCTGGCCCAGCCCGATCCGCTCGGCCGGCTCACTGCGTTCGCGGTCGATCCCGCAGACTCGCATACGCTCTATGCCGCGGCAGAAAAGCAAGGGGAGTCCGCCCTTTTCGTCTCCCGCGACTACGGCAAGAGCTGGCGGAAGGAAGCCTCCCTGCCAGAAGTGGCGCGAAACCTCTGGGTCGATCCGCACTCCCCACTCCATTCCAGAAAAATTATCCTTACGGGCGTCAGCTTCGCCGTGGTGGCGAATGGCAGCCATATTCGCAAAATCGAATTGCCAGGCTCTCCCGCGGATAGAACCTCTTCCTACCCCTACATGCAGTCGAGGTTCACGTCGGCCGGTTTCACCAGCACCGGCAATCCGATCCTTTACGCTATCTCCAGCACGGGCGGGTCTGTTTCCAGAGACGGTGGCGACACCTGGCAGGCCCTCTCCATTCCGGGAACAGGAGCGAGCCTGGATGCAATCGCGACCAGTCTCCATCATCCCGAGACCGCCTATCTCTCTTTCCAGCACCTCGATCTTGACGGCCAGACATGGCGCGGCGTGATGAAGACGGTCGATTCGGGGCGCACCTGGAAATTCGTGTGGAAAGCGAGTCGAACGACCTCGGCGTCCAACTTCCATGGCGGCTGGCTCATGGAGCGCTTCGGAACCGGGTGGGATGAAAATCCAGAAATGCTGGGCGCAGCCAACCAGGACCCCAACCTGGTCTACGCCACCGATAGCGGACGCGTCATCGCAACCACCGACGGCGGCAAAGACTGGTACGCCAAATATTCCCGGCGCGTGCCTGGCGGCGGATGGACGACGACCGGATTGGACCCCACCACGAACTACGGAATCTTCTTCGATCCCTTCAACAGTCAGCACCAGTTCATCGCCTACACGGACATCGGCCTGTTCAGCAGTAACGATGGCGGAAAATCCTGGGAGAGCGCCAGCTACGGAATTCCCAGCAAGTGGGTCAATACGACCTATTGGCTGGTGTTCGATCCTAAGGTGCGCGGCCGCATGTGGATTGCCAATAGCTACGCTCACGATCTGCCCCGGCCGAAGATGTGGAAACGCGGGATCGCGTGGTACGAGGGTGGTGTGTGCCTGAGCGTTGACGGCGGCCGAAACTGGAAAACGTCCAATGCCGGAATGTTGCCGACCGCCGCCACCGATATCGCGCTCGATCCGACGAGTCCCGGAAATGCGCGCGTTCTGTACGTGACGGCTTTTGGCCGCGGCGTGTACAAGAGTAGCGACGGTGGCAGTTCCTGGACCCTCAAGAACCAGGGCATCACCCAGAAGGAACCTTTCGCCTGGCGGATGGTTCGAACGAAGGCAGGCGTTTTGTATCTGCTGGTCGCGAGGCGGTCCAGCGACGGTAGCATCGGCAACGCCGGCGATGGCGCGCTGTACAAGTCGACCGATGGGGCAAATTCCTGGACGCCGATCAAGCTGCCCGACGGCGTGAATGCCCCCAACGGCCTGTCCATCGATCCCCGCAATCCCGAACGGATGTACCTGGCTGCGTGGCCGCGTGCAGTCGGCATGCACGGCGAGGGAGGCGGCGTCTACCTTTCCACCAATGGCGGCGCAAGCTGGAAGCGCATTTTCAATCGCGAAGAGCACGTCTACGATGTGACGATCGATCCGCGCAATCCCGATACGATCTATGCCGCCGGTTACGATTCCTCGGCGTGGATCTCCCGCGATCGGGGCGAGCATTGGAGGCACATCGCCGGACCGAATTTTCACTGGATGGACCGCGTCATTGCCGATCCGAACGCGCCGGGGATGGTCTACATCGCGACTTTTGGCGGAAGCATGTGGCACGGAAATTTGAATGGCAAAGGACCAACGGACATCGCCACGCCGAAGCTCCAGCCGGGCCACTGACCGGGCCCCGGATTTCAGGAAGCCTGCAGGCATTCGAGTTGCGATTCTTCTGTCTCTAAGCCGTGGACCGCTCCCGTAGCGCGAGGAGCAGCTTGGCTGTGGTGATCGCCTGGCCGACATGGCGCTGGGTGTGGTCCGCGCAATGAATCAGCAGGCCGGCCACGGTCGTCGGCAACCGTTTGCGACCCACCTCGCGCGACTCTGGCCAATTCGCCAGGTCGATGGCGCGAACCCGCTCGTCCGAAGCCCGCAGTCCCCGCTCGAAGTCCGCCAGAATTTCCTCTTTGCCGCCCTCGGCATTCATCTCCGCGGCTAGCTGCCGCAGTTGCGCGTCGCTCAGAACATTCCCTTCGGCATACGTCAACAACCGATCCAGGCTGCCCGCGATATGACGCAAATGAAACGCCACCGGCGCAAGCCCATACGGTCGAGCGTGGAACTCTTCCTGACTCAACGATGCGCACCATCGCGCGATGTCCTCGCGCGCCAGCTCCAGCGCATGCAGAATGGCGCGCTGCTCGGCTGGAATCTCCGTTAGAGTGCCGCGCAACCATGGTTCCGCACGCGGCGAAGGCTTCGCGCTTGGGGAAGATTGGATTTTCGTAGAGATGGAAGGTCCTGGTTTCATCGGAATTTGAGATGCTGAACGGTTTCAGGCGGTCGCAGCGTCACCGCTGCAAATGTGAACGGGGCCGCAATTGCGTGCAGCCCCGTTTCAGCAAAGCTTACCCCTGTGGAACAGCAAATTCTGGCGAGCTTTCCGGGTCGCTTTTCACTCGCACCACGGTGATTTTGTGGAAGCCCTCCTTGAATGAAGGCGGACGCAGCCGTTCCGCCATGCCGCGCATCGCCGCTTCATTCACCATGTAATCGCGGCGCATGTTTCGCTCCATGCAGACCTCGAACGGCACATCGAAGAAGACGGCGTGGACTTCATAGCCGAAGCTGCGCGCCATCTTGATCCACTGCCGCCGCTCATGCGGCGAAAGGTTGGTGGCGTCGACATAGTTCCACGGCATTTTCGCAATCAGCCGGGCACGCAACAAGGACCGCAGGGTCGAAAACACCAGCCCCTGATAGCGCTGTTCGGTGATGTCGTCGAACAGGATGCTGCGCAGCATATCGCTCGACAGAGGCGTGACCCCGCGACGCTTGAACCAGGTTGTTTTGCCCGATCCAGGCAAACCAATTGCCAGCACCACGTAGCCCTTGGGCGACTTTGACGCCTGCAACTCCGCAGGCGGCTGCCCCAGGGACTCTGGCTGCGTCTCCATCACCAGGTTCGGGTTCGGCTCCGGAAGCGATGCCGCGGCTTTGCCCTGGCCTTCCGGCCTAGGCTCGCGCCGGGTGCCTGGTTGTCCTTCAGAGCGATTTCCGCGCCGATTTCTCCACTGCCGGCCCGACCGTTTTTCATCGGAGCCAGCGGAGGGCACGTCCGCGGGCGCGTTGGCAGCAGGAACAGGCTCGACGCGTTCGACTCGAGCGGGTACTTTCGCCGCATCCTCGCGCTCGAGCGATTGAGGATACGACGGTTGTAGTGGCGTTGGCTGGTCCTGCGGAATCTCGTGACCAATCTTTCCGGTTGACTCGGAATTGTTGGTCACCGGCTTCTTGCGACGTCTCATTAGTTTTTCGCGCACCCAATCGCGCATGATGCGCTTGTAACACATTGGCAGCACGGGCTGCAAACCGGCGGTCGATTTCCTCGATCTTTCCCGGAAACTGAAAGATCGCTCTTGCCCGCTGGCAGGCAACGCAATCCGCACTTGCAGCATAATTTTTTTTGCGGGGACACTCTTTTCGAATTCTCACAGGCGGATGTGCCCGTCGTCGCGCGATCGGTCCCGCGCGGCATCGTACAATGTTTATGTATGCACGCGTATCCATCATTCATCACCAGGAGGGCAATTTCAGATGGCAGTAAAGGTTGGCATCAACGGTTTTGGCCGCATCGGCCGGAATGTCCTGCGGGCGTCTTTAGGCAACCCTGAGATCGACTTTGTCGCAGTCAACGATTTGACCGACCCGAAGACGCTGGCGCATTTACTCAAGCACGATTCTGTTCTTGGCAATCTGCAGAACGATGTGCGGCACGGCGACGATTTCATCAGCGTGGACGGCAAGAAGATCAAAGTATTCGCGGAACGGGACCCTGCCAAGCTGCCCTGGGATTCCGTCGGCGCCCAGATCGTCATCGAGTCGACCGGACACTTTACCGACGCCGCCAAGGCGAAAGCCCACCTGGGGCCGACGGTCAAGAAAGTCATCATCTCCGCCCCGGCATCGAACGAAGACCTTACCGTCGTGCTGGGCGTCAATGAGAACAAGTACGATCCGGCCAAGCATAACGTGATCTCGAACGCTTCCTGCACCACCAACTGCCTGGCCCCTGTGGCGAAGGTACTGCTGGAAAACTTCGGCATCGTCTCCGGCCTGATGAACACAATCCACAGCTTCACCAACGATCAGGTCACGCTCGACTTTCCTCACAAGGACCTGCGCCGCGCCCGTGCCGCCAGCCTCTCCATCATTCCCACATCGACCGGCGCAGCCAAGGCGCTGCATCTGGTGATACCGGAGCTGAAGGGCAAGCTGGACGGCTTCTCGCTTCGTGTTCCCACTCCCGTGGTTTCTGTTGTCGATCTGACCGTGGTGACGGAGAAGCCGGTCACGGTGGAGTCCGTGAATGCGGCGATGAAAGCGGCTGCTGAAGGGCCACTCAAGGGCATCCTCGGGGTGGAATCGCACGAACTGGTCTCAATGGACTTCAAAGGCAATCCGCTCTCTTCCATCGTCGACGCTCCGCTGACCAAAGTGGTGGGGAACATGGTGAAGGTGCTGAGCTGGTACGACAACGAATGGGGCTATTCCAGCCGCGTTCGGGACCTGGTCCTCTTCCTCGTGAAGAAGGGCCTCTAGAGCCCGGGCCCCTACACAGCAGCGACTCGTCGCAGGATTGCGGAATTCTCCCAATCCCGCGACGAGTCGATCGATCCTGGTTCTCTTCGGAGTGGCACAATGCGACAGAACATTTCCGGCTCATCGCCATACGAACCCATCATCGGATTTTCACGCGCGGTTCGAATCGGCAACACCATCCACGTGTCCGGCACGGGACCTGTTGGCGCCGACCAAGCCGATGCCGCCGGCCAGACCCGCCACGTGCTGACCATCATCCAAAAGACACTGGAACAGGCTGGAGCCAAGCTGGAAGACGTGGCGCGCACCCGTATGTACCTGACCCATGTCGAGGACTGGGAGGCGATTGGCCGCGTCCACGGCGAGTTCTTCGGCACCATCCGTCCGGCTGCTACGATGATCGTGGTCGCCGAACTGCTCAACCCATCCTGGCGTATTGAAATCGAAGCGGAAGCAGTGCTGTCCGGATAAAAATCGTCGACCTTATTCAGAATGGAGATCCGATGCGAGCCTTACTCCGCGCTGCGACATGTATCTGCGTTTTCACGTCCGTGCTGATCGCTGCTGAATACGGGCGGTCCCAGTCCGCCCCTACCGGCACGACGCAGCCGGCGAACGCCACCGCGCTTTCTCCCAAATGGGAGGAACTCACCGGGCCGGACTTTATTCGGGCCATCCACAATGCACAAGGCGTCTGCGTTTTGCCATTCGGCATCCTCGAGAAACACGGAACCCATCTTCCGATCGGCACGGATCTCATCGATGTCCGGTATGCGTCTCTCCAGGCTGCCGAGCAGGAGTACGCCGTCGTTTTTCCGCCATATTACTTCGGCCAGATTGCGGAGGCCCGCCATGAGCCCGGAACGGTATCCTACTCCGCCCATCTGCAGATGGAACTGTTGCAGGCAACCACCAATGAGATGGCGCGCAACGGCTGCAAAAAAATCGTCGTTGTGAACGGCCATGGCGGAAATGAAAGTTTTCTGCCTTACTTCGCGCAGTCGCAGCTCGACTCGCCGAAAGATTATGTCGTCTACATTTACGGCTTGCAACATCGAGCACCCGACGCACCCCCGTTACAAGACAAGGTGGACGAACATGCCGGCCAAACTGAAACCTCTCTCATGATGGTCTCGCACCCCGATCTGGTGCACATGGACCGCGTCGGCCAGGAGTCGGGCGCGGACCGGGACCGGGTGCATCTTCCACCCGGCGTGTACACCGGCATCTGGTGGTATGCGAAATTCCCGGATCACTATGCCGGTTACGCCCAATATGCCAACGCCAAGCTCGGTGAGATGGATATGAAAGCGTGGGTCGGCGGCATCGTGGGAGCCATCCGCGCCGTAAAAGCGGACCAGACCAGTCTCGCGCTTCAGAACCAGTTTTATCAGGACGAAAAGCATCCACTCGACACCAAACAATAGCTGAGTTGCAACAATGGCTGAGTTGCACGCGCCGCAATCAACCCGCGCGCCATGGGGCAAGCAACAGCCCCCTGTCCGCTTCTCCGCCGCTTGGAGGACCGTCGCAGACGAGTTTCGGACGCAGGAAAAGTATTAGAATTTCATCAGCATACAAACGAGCTAGTAAAAAAGACCTATGGCAAAACTATCGGTTCGCGATCTTTCGCTGGAACATAAACACGTCTTGATCCGCGTGGACTTCAACGTCCCTCTTTCTGAGGATGGAACTCAAATCATGGACGACACGCGCATCCGCGAGACGTTGCCGACATTGGAATATGTCCTCCGCCACCGCGCCAAGGTCATTCTGGCCTCGCACCTGGGCCGGCCCAAGGGCAAGCCCAATCCTACAATGAGCCTGCGTCCGGTCGTCGATCGCCTGCGGCAACTTCTGGGCCAGCGCCTGGGCCAGTCCGTCAATGTCGGCTTTTCGCCGGACTGCGTGGGAGAGACCGCGGAAGAAATGGTGCGCATGTTGGAGTCCGGGCAGGTGCTGCTGCTGGAAAATCTGCGATTTCATGCCGAGGAAGAGAAGAACAACCCGGCCTTCGCCAAGAAACTGGCAAAACTCTGCGAGGTGTACGTCAACGATGCCTTTGGCAGCGCCCACCGCGCCCATGCTTCCACGGAAGGCATCACGCATTTTGTTGCGCCATCGGCCGCCGGCTTGCTGATGGAAAAGGAATTGACGTACCTGGGCAAAGCGCTCAGCGACCCGGACAAGCCGTTCATCGCCATCCTCGGCGGCGCCAAGGTGTCGGACAAGATTCAGGTGATCCATAACCTGATCGAGAAGGTCGATGTTCTGCTGATCGGCGGCGGCATGGCGTACACCTTCCTGAAAGCCAAAGGCCAGGACGTTGGCAAGTCTTTGCTGGAGGCCGACAAGCTGGATGTGGCGCGGCAAGCCATGGAAACAGCAGCCAAGCGCGGCGCGCGGTTTCTGCTGCCGGTCGATCACGTGCTGGCGGATAAATTTGCCGCCGACGCGCAAACGAAAATCTCCGTCGGCGACAAGCCGTTCCCTGCCGACTGGATGGGGCTCGATATCGGCCCGGAAACCGTCGACATTTTTGTGGACGAAATCTCTCGCGCGCGGACGATCGTTTGGAATGGCCCCATGGGAGTGTTTGAGATGCCCGCCTTTGCGCATGGAACCATGCAGGTGGCACAGGCTGTCGCGGACAATCCTTCCGCCACCTCCATCGTCGGCGGCGGAGATTCCGTGGCCGCGGTCCACAAGGCCGGAGTGGCCGATAAAATCACCCACATTTCGACCGGCGGCGGCGCGTCGCTTGAATTCCTCGAAGGCAAAAAACTACCGGGCGTCGAAGCCCTGACGGAGAAGACCGCGTGAGCGCTCGCAAGCCCCTGATTGCAGCCAACTGGAAAATGTACAAAACTCCTTCGCAATCGAGCGAATTTGTTGCGTCATTTCTGCCGCTGGTCCAGAACCGCACTCGCGACGAGATCGTCCTCTGCCCTCCGTTCGTCGATATTGCCGCCGTTGTTGCCGCCACCCATGGAAGCAACGTTCACGTTGGCGGACAGAACATGGTGTGGCAGGAAGAAGGCGCATTCACCGGAGAAATCTCCGCGCCGATGCTGGTCGCTTGCGGATGCACGCATGTCATCCTGGGCCACTCCGAGCGCCGCCAGTTCTTTGGCGAAACGGATGAGACCGTCAACAAGAAGCTGCATGCTGCCCTGAAGCACAAATTGACGCCCATCGTCTGCGTCGGAGAATTGCTGGCCGAGCGCGAGGCCGGCAAAACGGAAGAGGTCCTATTGCGGCAGACGGCGAAAGGTCTCGCTGGGGTCGCAGCGGATTCGGCCCGATCCATCGTCATCGCCTACGAACCTGTCTGGGCCATCGGCACCGGAAAAACAGCCACGCCGGAGATGGCCGCGGAAGCCCATCGCATCATTCGCGAGCAAGTCGCGCGCTCGCTCGGCCGCGAAATCGCCGACGGAATGCGCATCCTCTATGGCGGCAGCGTGAAGCCGGAAAACGCCAGCGCACTGATGAATCAAGAAGAGATCGACGGCGCTTTGGTGGGCGGCGCGAGCCTCGATCCGCAATCCTTTTCAAAAATTGTGAACTATACCCCGTCCTAAATGTCCCTCCTAAAGTGAAGCCCCGGTTTGCAGATGGCTATCTTGATAGCTACACTGGAAGAATGACGTACACGGTAACGGAAGCGAAGAACAAGCTGCCTGAGCTTATCAAGCAGGCGGAGGCTGGTGTCCGCGTGACGATCACGAAGCGCGGCGTCCCGGTGGTTGAGATTGTACGCAAGGCGGAGGACCCGCCCCGCAAGCGGGCCTTCGGCGTTCTCGGCAATAGAAAGATCGTAATCGATCCCGACTGGGCGCGGCCGCAGAAAAACGTGAACGCCTGGCTTGCGGGCGACGTCTGATGGCCGGAAGATTTTTGCTCGACACGCATCTTGTCGTCGATATCGCCACACGCAGCGGCTTTGAAACGATTCCCGTGAGAGTGCGGCGCATTCTTGAAGATCCAGACGCGGAACTGCTGCTCAGCGTGGCGTCGGAAGCGGAAGTAGCGATTCAAAGCCGCATTGGCAAGCTTCAGTTAACCAGGTCCGAATTCGCGACCGTCTGCGCCAGTGCGTCGATCCTCTCCTATCCGCTTCGTCGCCATCACGCCGATCGGTTGTTCGATCTGCCGATGCATCACAGCGATCCATTCGACCGCCTGATTATCTCGACCGCCCTCGCCGACGATCTTCCCGTAATTTCGCGGGACAAGCAGTTCCGAAAATACAAAGATTTGCGTGTCATCTGGCAATAGAAATTTCCCCATAGCGGGTAATGGTCGCCGATTCTTCGCTCGCCGCGGCGAGCAAATGGAGGGGAGGCAACGTACAGGACGAGTTCAACAAAAATTATGCCCTTGCGCGCGGTCATTTTCGATTACGGTCTGGTGCTGTCCGGTCCGCCTGAACCGGGGGCGCGCGCGCGCCTGCTGGAAATCTCCGGCCTGTCGCCAGAGGTTTTCGATGCGCATTACTGGAAATATCGGCTGGATTACGACCGCGGCACGTTGAACGGCCATACCTACTGGCCGACGATTGCCCGCGATACCGGCGTGTCGCTCTCTCCGGAACAAATTGAAGCGCTGATCGAGCAGGATGTTCTGCTGTGGGCCACGGTCGATCCCGTCATGCTGGCATGGGTCGATCGCGTGCGCGCTTCCGGAATGAAGATCGCAATCCTGTCCAATATGGGCGAAGATTTGCTCGCGTATATGAGAGACAATTTTCGCTGGCTCGACCGCTTTCATCATCTCACCTGGTCGTGCGAGTTGAACTTGATCAAACCGATGGCGGCGATTTACGAACATACGCTGGAGCAATTGAACGTCGGTGCGGGCGAAGCGCTCTTCCTCGACGACCGCGCCGAAAATGTCGAGGGCGCGCGGGCGGCAGGAATACATTCCCTCCTATTCCGCGGAATCGATCGTCTTCAGGTAGATTTGCAGCGAGAAGGTTTGGCCAGCCAACTGCCTCCCGTGCTTGAGCGCAGTCCTCGCGTGTAGTTCGCGACGGCACGCATGGGCCCACCTCAAACCAAGGAACGATAACGCAAAACTTATCCGTAAATAGTGCCGACGCCCTTTCGCCCTGGGATTCCCGTTGGCGCGCCAAGCGCCCTCCCAGCCGGTGGCGTGAGTTTTCTTTCGCGTCTCACCAAATTGCCAAGACTATCGAACCGGCCCTTGCTCTCGGCGACATGCCGGCAAACTGGGGACAGATCGCAAAACGCCTGGCTGAAGCGCCTCGCCAGCGCAAATCGCAGGAACAAGCATTCTCGTAAACAAGTTAGCGCGTATGCGGCGCTGCCGGGGGATACTTGCTGTTGATTTCACCAAAATTCCCTTGACCTCATCTCGCACACCAGAAACAATGAAAGCACTAGACGAAAAGCCTTAGGGCTTTCCGCATTTCCGTCGTAAAGAGGGCCGAATGTTCAGCTATTTCTTCGTTTTAGTGGCGGTCTTTACCCGCATCCTGCCGCACCCCTGGTTCAGCTTCACGGCGGTTGGAGCTTCGCTGCTTGTCTTTGGCGCGCGACGCTCGCCCAAGCTCTTCATTCTTCCCGTGTTGGTACTGGCCGCCGTGGACTATTACCTGACCGTCTTCGCCTACAACTATCCCTTCCACGTACAGGACTATCTGGTCACCTGGGCGTGGTATCTGGGTGCCTGCTGGATGGGCTACGCATTTCTCCGCAAACGGGCGAATGCGGGACGAGTCGTCGGCGCGGCGCTCGCCTCGTCAACTTCCTTTTTTCTGGCCAGCAACTTCGCCGTCTGGGCCGGCTCCGTGGTCTACCCGCACACCGCAGGCGGTCTCGCAACCTGCTACCTGGCCGGGCTCCCGTTCTATCGCAACGATGTTCTGGCGACGACACTTTTGACGAGCGCCGTGTTTGGCGTGCCAGTCATGGCCCGTCGAATGGCGGACGAGTGGCAGCGTCGCAGCCTGGACAACGCCGGCGGACCGAAAGCAGCCTGATCGATTTTCGAGCAGATTGCCGCTTGTCTCCCACCCTTCCCATCGGAGTGTGAATCGCTTCATTGGGCGGCAATGACAGTCAGCTGATGACGGCTGCTTTCAGTTTCCGGCACACTGCCGTCATTCACAACTACCGGTGCCGGTTTGCTGTCGAGCAGCATGCGCAACGACGCGCTGGTATGGGCCGGTACCAGCAATTCCCGAGTCTGAGTGCTGAACGCGGAGGCCACCGTCACAGGCACCTCCGCGGCGCAAAAGCTATTGTTCTGCACGTCCACCGAAACCAGATAGTTTTTGCCGGAGCCGTTCTTATTCAGCATCGGTCGCCAATAGGCGCTGAGAATGTGCAGATTGGGCAATCCCCGGTCGCGATAGACCCAGTCGTCAAAAAACCATTCCAGGTTTTTGTTCGAGGCCTTCAGCAGCAGCATTTGAAAATAGCTCGGCTCACGATCGTTTGCGGGGGTGTACGCCTGCAATGCCTTCCCCAGCGCATCGTCTCCCACAATGTTGCGCAGCATCCACAACACATCTACGGCCTTGTCGCGATAGTAAATATCGCTCCATGCCTCAATCAGGCTCTGCCCTGGATTGACTCCAGGGTCCGCTGTCTCGGCAATCGCGAGCGCGGCGCGATAAGAACCCATCTGATCGATCGCCGTGGCGAGACCGGCACGTTGCTCGATCCATAACAGCGTCATGAACTGCGCAACGCCTTCATTCAGCCACACTCGTCGAGACATAAAATAGGAATGGCCCAGCATGTGCGCCATCGCCGGGCCGATCGTGTCGCTGTCCGCACCCGCCTTCAGCGGGAGAAAAAGAACATTGCGCTCCTCGAACGGCAGATCGTCGCCGTTCGGCAGGTCCACCAGCACAACCGGGCGCTTAGGGTGCGGGCCCAACCATTGTTCGACCGCCATACGTGTTTGCTGGAACACGCTCCGATACGTCGAGGCCGCCGCCTGGTTGTCGGCTCGCGAGTAGATGTCCAATCCCGGCTCACTCTCGTGGCCCGCAGACATCACGAAAAAACTGAGTGGCGCGAATCCCAACCGAGTGGATGGCAGGGTAAAGGAAACCACCTGCAAGACCGTATTGCCAGCATCGGCTTCCGGCGGCGCGACAAATGCTGAACCTTGTTTTGCCGCCGATGGTCCGCTTTCGACTGGCCCATTCGCGGAAGCCGGCGAGACTGGGGACGCAACCGATTTGTCCGGCGATGCCCCATCCGGCTGCACCGCGTACCCATTCAGGAAAGCGACGGTCGGTTTTACGTCGAGATATTCCACCAGCACATGCATCGCAACATGGGCATCGGATTCTCTCAGCTTCCACTTGCCGACGGAATCGAACATCTCCGGTCCCTGGCCAAGCAGCACCGGCGCCGTTGAAACCGGGAACCAGATCGCATTGCCGAACCCGCGAAGCGCGGCAAAATCCGGGCCGATCGCATCCCATTCCGAGGATTCGGCGACCTTCGCTGGCGCTCCCAGGCGCAGCAGACGTTCGGCTGATTGGGCGATTGTGCCCGAGTAAATCGCGTTCATCCGGATCGTGGCTCCAGCCGCAAGCGGCTTCGCCAGTTTGACGACCGCCTCCGTCAGCTCGCCCGTATGGTCGATGTCGCTATCAACCGTCTCCGTCTGGAACTTCTCCGGACTGCCATCTACCTGAATGGAATACCAATGGAGCGAGGAGGATAGCTGCAGCGCAATCCGATCCAGGGGTTTTTCGCCGCTGTTCCTGGCCACCAGACGCGCTTGCACCGCAATCGAGTGCCGCGCCGGTTCCAGATGCACCTCAAAATCATAGGAAGTGTAAGTGAGCGAAGTGCGTTCGGCATCCGTCGCAAGGGTCGTGTTCGACGACGCTGGAGGCGCTGTCGGCGGAGGCGCCGGCTGCTGGGATGCAGACGTCCCGGCCGGATTTTCAGCAGCGTTTGCGCTGCTGTCGCTGCGGGAAAAAATAACTTGCCCATTGCTTGACGAGAGCCGGGCTGGATCGGTTTGCTGCCCCAGCGCGCTGCCGGCCATGAACAACAAAAGAATGAAACCTGACGAATACAGCTTAAAATTCATGAGCCCAGTCCCTTGAGCGGCCGCTTCGGTCGAGTCGACACGGAACCGGCCTCCTCTGCCGCTGGCAATACCGTCGCCGCGCGCCGTTGCCGCGCCGCCTCATACATCACAATGGCCCCAGCCACGGACACATTCAGCGACGACACTTGCCCCGCCATGGGAATCCGCAGCAGATGGTCGCAGGTACGCCGGGTCAGATCGTGCAACCCGCTGCCTTCCGCGCCCAAAACCAGCACGCAATTGCACCGGAAATCGAAAACGTCGTAATTCGTGGTGCCGCATTCGTCCAATCCCACGCACCAGACGTTCTCTCGTTTCAATTCCTCCAAAGCGCGCACCAGGTTGGTGACTCGCGCAATGCGGACATGCTCGGCGGCGCCCGCCGAAGTCTTCACTACCGTCGCATTCACTCCGGCAGCTCGCCTCTCGGGCAGGACCACCCCATCCACCCCGGCCCCGTCGGCGGTCCTAAGCAAGGCACCTAGATTGTGAGGGTCTTCGATCCCATCCAGCGCCAATAAGAACAGATACGCGCCACGGGGCTTTGAAAGCTCCTGCAGCGAGGAATATCCCCGCTCGGCCACCACCGCGACCACGCCCTGATGGGCCTCTGTACGCGCCAGCCGCGTTAGCTGCTCTTTCGGCTCCAACCGCACCGGAATCCCTGCCGCATGACAAGCCTCCGCGATGCTCTTCAGCCGCGAATCGTCGCGCTGGCGCGAAATCGCCACCGACTCCAGGCGGCGATTTCCCGAGCGAATTGCCTCTTCCACGGCGTGCAATCCGTACAACAGTTGCATAAGGAGTAGTGTACCCTTGCCAATCCGACCGGCTTTCGCCTGAATTTCGCCAAAGCCGGCCCCTCAACGACGGCATTTCTTTCAGCTTGTTTCCCCGAATCGTGAAAAAATAAGAGGGATGGCCATGCAGCGATTCAAAGAAAATTCCATCGTTCAGCGCGTCTTTCTGCCCCGGCGGAGCGTCTCTTCCAAAGAGACCATGGCAGCTACCCACGCATCCACGCTCATCGACACACAGCAGGCGAACGCAGCCAATGCGGAAATCGTTGCCGCGCTTCGTCGCCACGATCCGGAAATCATCGAGCAATTGATTGAACTTTATCAACACCGCCTGTTCCGTTATTTGCTGTTTCTAGTCGGCAATCGCGACCTGGCGCAGGACTTGTTTCAGGAGACCTGGCTTCGCGTATTGGAGCGGGGTTCTCAATACAATGGACGCTCTCGCTTCGAAACCTGGATGTTTGCCATCGCGCGGAACCTGATGATCGACCACACTCGGAAACGCGTGACCGTCAGTCTCGACGAAGTGACGGACCCGGATAACGACCGCCCTGTTGAGATTGCCGCCGATCTGCCTTCGCCGTTCGATCATTTTCAGTCGGGAGAGCAGGCCGCTCGGGTTGGCCGCGCGCTTCTCGCCTTGCACCCGCTGTACCGTGAGGTGCTGGTCCTGCGCTTCCATGAGGAGATGTCCCTGGAAGAGATCGCGCAAATCAGCAGCGCTCCACTTTCCACCGTCAAGTCGCGCCTCTATCGCGGAATGGCCGCACTGAAGCCTGTTCTGGGGCTGCGCCATGAACCGAGTTGCGAGGTGCGGCCATGAAAAACGGTCCGGATATTGCCGCCTCGAACAAAATGCAATCTGAGCGGAATTCCACTATGGCGTCGGGAATCTTTTCCGCGGAAGAGCAGCAGTTCGCCGCGGCGTTGCTGGCGGTTGGCGGCGTCGCCGACCGCGCAACGGTGTGTCGTGCCCAGCGCCGCGTTCGCGAGCAGGCCGTCGAGATTGCCGAGCGCCGTCGCCGCGCGCGCCACGGCATCGGCATCACGATCCTCGTATTTTCCCTGCTCTTTCTGGTGCTGACGCCTGTATTTTGGAGCGGAATGCAAATGCTGCTGGATCCCCAGAATTTTCCGGCTTCCGAGCTGCAGTTTGTGTACGTGATTGCTTGGCTGTTCCCTGTCACACTGGTGAGCCTGTTCCTCATTTTTCTGCGCACGCGCGCGGGCGGCGGAGCAAGACGAATCGATCATCGTGTGACCTCGCGTTTGGGTTCCATGGTCCGATAGAAGTTCCGGTAGAAAGATTTGCAAGGCTGCCGTGAAACGGGTCCGAGAAACGATTGCTTGTATGCATCGATATCTTTAGCAACTCAGAAGCGCGCCACCGATGTCGCGCCTGTACCCGGCGTTTCAAATAAAAATGGCCCGCAGCGATTCCAATTCGTCTTTCTCCGTCACTGAAGAACTCACCCTCATTCCCCGCTGGTCCGTCGTCCTCGGCTTTGTGTCTTTCGTAGGCATCCAGTATCTTTTCTTCTTCGTCCTGCATACCCACTACCATAGCCCGTTTCCGGTACACGTTTATTTCGGCGCTTCGTGGGGGGCCCTCGTCGCCGTTTACATGCTGATGATCGGCTACATCAGCGAGGACGCGCCCCGCCGCAACATGGGCAAATGGCTCTGGATTCTGCTGTGTATCGTCTTGCAGGGCGGCATCGGTCCTGTCTTGTACTTCCTGCTGCGGCAACCCGTGCTGTCGCAGTGCCCCTGCTGCGGGACCAAGGTCGACAGCAACTTCAATTACTGTCCCCAGTGCGCCTACCGGGTATCGCCGAACTGCGGCATTTGCCACGAAAGCGTCCGCATGACCGACCTGCACTGCACCCACTGCGGACACGACCTGGCCGACGACAACACGCCGGCGCGCCTCAGCGCGTATCGCCCCTGAGCGAAGCTTCCTTCACCCGCCGACCTGCAACGCTTTTCCAATCCGAAGCTTTTGTGCGCGCGAACAAATCTACGCCCGGCGTGGAGTTGCTCGAAACGTCTTCCCCTGATGTAGAGTGATCGTAAGCCATGACGATTCGCGCTGTGATTGTCGACGATGAACAACTGGCACGCCAGGAACTGGAGTATCTGCTCCGCAAAGCCGACGATGTGGAAATTGTCGCCCAGGGAAACAACGGCGTGGAAGCAGTGGAACTGGTGCGAGCGCATCAGCCGGACGTGGTTTTTCTCGACGTGCAGATGCCCGGACTCGACGGCTTTGCCGTGCTCAAGAAATTGATCGAGAAGGGTCGCAAGTCGCCGCTTCCGAACATTGTCTTTGCCACAGCGTTCGATCGTTATGCCGTTCGCGCATTTGAGGTGAATGCGGTCGATTACCTGCTGAAGCCCTTCGACGAAAAGCGCGTCCGGCAGACCCTTGAAAGAGTCAGGACGAGAATCGCGGAGGCCGCCGCGGGACCGTCCATCTCTGGAGGCCTCGGCCCGGCCAAGTCGCCTGCGGCGAGGGAAGCCTCCAACGAAAATGTTCATGCGGCGAACGCGGTTGACGAGCGGCTGGACGCGCTGGTTCGCCTCCTGGAGCAGCAGCAAACGCCCGCAAAAAACACTGCCGCCAAAATCGTTCTCCGGGTCGGCGGCCGCCTCTTGCTCGTGGAGCAGCGCGATATCTGCTTCGCTTCCATTGAAGAAGGCACCATCAACGTCGCAACCCACTCCATTGAAGGTCAGGCGAACTGCCGAACTCTGGAAGACCTGCTCGAACTGCTGGACCCAAAACTTTTTTGGCGCGCGCACCGTTCCTTTGTCGTGAATATCCATCGCATTCAGGAAGTCGTGCCATGGTTCAAGTCCAGTTATCAGTTGCGCATGGACGATCGGCGCCACACGGAGATTCCCGTGAGCCGCGGCCAAACGAAACGCCTGCGCGAGCTGTTCAATCTCTGACGCGCTTCAATCGTAGCGCTCGAAGTGGATCCGCTTGCGGTCCCATCCCAACTCCTTCAACTGTCCTCGATTGGCCGCTACCATTTCGTTCAAGCCGCAAATATAGGCCTGCATCGCCGGTGCATCGCCACTCCGCGAACAAATCGCCGGATGCTCCTGAAGTAGTTGCTTTACCTGGGTCTGGACGTAGCCGCGCAGTCCCTCCCAGCCCTCATGGGGATGGCTCAGTGTCGGCAGATAGTGAAAGTTGGGATGCTCAGCGGCGACCTTCTCAAAGTAGCTCCGATAGTAGATTTCCGACTCATGTCGTGCGCCATAAATCAGCCAGAAATGTTTTCCGTCGCTTCGGTCTTCCACTTCGCTTGGGAACAGTGTCTCCACAAAACCCCGCATCGGCGCAATCCCCGTGCCGGTGGCAATCAGCATCGTGTCCTCCAGTGGAGGACGCAGCACAAACAATCCATACGGTCCGTGAAACTGTTCGGTGGCCCCGGGCTCCATGTCGCAAAGCCGGTTTGAAAAGAAGCCTCCCTCCACGCGATCCAGGCAAAGATCGAACCGGTTGCCGCGCGGAGCGGACGCAATGGAATACGCGCGAGTCTGAGGCTTTCCTCGGCCGTCCTCGGCGACCATGGAGACGAACTGGCCAGCCTCGAAGGCAAAATTTTCCAGTTCTGTCACGTCGAACTCCAGGTGGTAACACTGGGCGCTCACCGACAGCAACTTCTTCTCCAGCAGACGCGCCGTGTACATCCTACGTTCCAAGCGCTTTCCTCTCTTCTTAAATCTTGCATGTCTTCCGTCAGACATTCAGCATAAAAGAAAAAACGCTCACCCATTGACTGCCCCTATCGATAGGGGTTGATATAGCGATCGATCGTGGGTAGCCAATCGGTTTGCAATGCGCATGGCAAACTCCCGAATATTGGCAAATGGGGAACTCCGGGCAGCCTGCAACAGGAAAACTGCGCAAAAAGCGAAACGGCGTGGACTTGGGACCGTCCGCGCCGCCTTGGAAATTGCCTACGCAACCGAAGCTGAGTGGCTTACAGCGATCAATAATGTTTCATCTTCGGTGGATAGCGGTCGAGCATTTTGTAGACGGAATGGGCGACCTGCTTCTCCTCCGCGTTGCCGCTCTTGGTCACGTCGTCTTGGACTGCCTCTCCGCGCCAAACAATTTTCCGGGTATGCGCATCGATCATGTCCAGGGTCAAGTACCCCATGACGCGACGGTCCATCCTCGTCTGGGAGTAGCTCATGCCGCCCATTCCCATGCCCATGCCGCCCCAGCCCCAGCCGCCCCAGCCGCCCCAACCGCCGCCGAACCCATAGCCCTACGTGTCCAG
>JAJYVR010000257.1 GCA_021791935.1 Acidobacteriota bacterium | reverse complement strand
TACGCCAAGGGCCTGGCGTTCGCGCTGAACAAGCCTTTGATCGCCGTGAATCACCTGGAGGGGCATATCCATGCGGTGCTGCTGGAGGCAAAAAAGCAGCATCTGACGCTACCGCAGCCGACGCTCGCCCTGGTGGTCTCCGGCGGCCACACGCATCTGTACCTGGCGGAAGAAACGCAAGGGACCTGGCGCTACAAAAACATCGGCAGGACCGTGGATGATGCTGCCGGCGAAGCCTTCGACAAGGTCGCCAAGTTGCTTGGGCTGGGTTATCCCGGCGGCCCGTGGGTTGACTGGCTGGCGCAGCACGGCGATCCCCGTGCCGTGCCGTTTGGCCCCATCACCGTGAAGCAGAAGCCCTATCGCGCCCCGCAGCAACAAAGTCCGCGGTTTCTATTTTCCTTCAGCGGATTGAAGACAGCAGTCCTGCGCTACGTGCAGACCCATGATTTGAAGCCGTCGATTGAGGCCCGTCGAGCAGCGCTGGCAAAACTTGCCGATGCGAAGCCTGCCGAAGCGCTGGCCTTGTGCAACCCCGAAACGCTCAACCTGATTGCATCGTTTCAGCGCGCGGTGGTGGAGGACCTGGCGCGGAAAACGTTTGCGGCGGCGGAGACCTTCCATTCCGCCAGCATCGTTGTCTCCGGCGGCGTGGCTGCCAATCGCGAACTGCGACAGCATTTTCTTGCGGAGGGCCGCAGGCGCAGCCTCCCGGTCATTTTTCCTTCGCTCGAACTTTCCACCGACAACGCCGCCATGATTGCCGCGGCCGCATGGCCGAAGTTTGTTGCGGGGGACGTTGCGACAGAACGTCTCACCGCGGAGCCATCGCTGGCTCTGGGCTAGGTGGCGACCGCGCGGACAACAAATCTCCCAGGTCTCAGAAGCGAGACCTGGGGCACCCAGGCCGTTGTCCATTGAATTGCATAATCGCACGGTCACGACGTTCGGTCACTTTCATTTTGGCGGTTTGCCCGTACAATCAGAAATTGCATGTCCCTTCGCCTCTATAACACGCTCAGCGGCCAGATTGAAGAGCTGACGCCGCAACCTGGGCGGCCGCTGGGCATCTACGCCTGTGGGCCCACGGTGTACGATTACGGGCACATCGGCAACTTCCGCACCTTTGTGCAGGTAGACATTCTGCGGCGCTTCCTCAAGCTGCAAGGAATGCCGCTGCGCCACGTCATGAACATCACCGACGTGGACGACAAAATCATGGCCAGGGCCGCTGCCGCCGGCCAGTCCATCGGCGATTACACGGCCAAGTATGAAGCCGCATTCCTTGAAGACCTGAACGCCCTGGCCATCGAGCAGCCGGAGTTTCTGGCGCGCGCCACCGAGCACATTCCGCAGATGGTGGGCCTGATCGAGAAGCTGGTGGAACGCGGCTGCGCCTATCGCGGAGAAAACGGTTCGTACTACTTTCGCATCGCCAGCTTTCCAGGCTACGGCAAACTCTCAAAAAAAGATCTGGCGGGAATGGAAGACGGCGCGCGCGTCGATGTCGACGAATACGACAAGGACAGCGCCCGCGATTTCGCGCTTTGGAAGGCGGCCAAGCCGGGCGAATTTCACTGGGACACCGAACTGGGGCCAGGACGGCCTGGCTGGCACATCGAATGCTCCGCCATGGCAACGGCATATCTGGGCGAGGCCTTCGATCTGCATACCGGCGGCGAAGACCTGATGTTCCCTCATCATGAAAATGAGATTGCGCAGTCGGAGTCGGCCAGCGGAAAAGCATTTGCGCGCCACTGGATGCACATCCGGTTCCTGCTGGTGGAAGGCAAGAAGATGTCGAAATCGCTGGGCAACTTCTACACCCTGCGCGACCTGTTGCTACGCGGGTACAAGGCCTCTGCGATTCGATTTCTGTTGACCGCGGTCCCCTACCGCAACCAGTTGAATTTCACCTTTGAGGGACTGACGGAATCGACCAATGCGGTGGAGCGGCTGCGCACATTTGTCGAGCGGCTGCGCAAGGGCGAATTCCCCGCGGGCGTCAACGCGGAGATTTTGGAAGCGACGGAGCGCGCGGACAAAAACTTCATCGCGTCGCTGGAAGACGACTTGAATACCGCCGAGGCGCGGGCGGCGATTTTTGAGCTGGTGCGTTTGGCAAATTCCAGCGCCGACCGCGGTGAGTTGAAACAGGACAATGTCGCTCCCATCCTTGAAGTGCTGGCAAAGTTCGACCAGGTGTTCGCGGTGCTGGAAGACCACGACGATGCGGTGACGCGATTCGCATTGGACTGGGCGGCGAAAGAGAACCGGCTGAACGAAGCCGCGACGGAGTTGGTCGCGGGATATTCCTTGAGCGCGGAGGCCATCGACAAGCTGGTGGAGGAACGGACCAAAGCGCGCAAATCCAGGGACTTTGCGCGCGCCGACGCCATTCGCAAAGAGCTTGCTGAAAAAGGAATCCTGCTGGAAGACAGCGCCGACGGCGCGCGCTGGCGCAGAAAATAATCGCACCAGATATTTTGTCTTCAGCCTGATTCGAGATCACGCTATACTGGTTCCATCAGGTACTTTATGCGCAGACCCTCTGCCACGAATGTCGAGTCCGGCTGCCACGTTCCAGCGATGCCTATGGAACAGGAGCACCCGCGACCGCACCTGCACAGCCTGCCCACCTGGCTGCGACCTAGCCTGTTTGGCAGCGACTAAGCTGTCCGCGCCTCGTCTGGCGAACACACGAGCGTGAGCCCTGCTCCCATCGGCTTCGAAACATCCTTGAGTTTCTCACTTTGAAATTTGCCTGGCTGACAGTATTTGTCAGTCCGCACCCACACTTCCAATTGCGAGGAGAGCTACGATGCAAAACGACAGAACCGGTTCCAATAAACATCCTGAGAAGTACGCGAAATTCGGACCGAAGCTGGCAGGCCCGCTGCCCGGCCCAAAGGCAAAAGCGGTGGTCGACGCAGACGCAAAGTGGATTTCGCCCAGCTATACCCGGTCGTATCCGTTGGTGGCCAAGCGCGGCCGCGGCGTGCGAATTGAAGATGTCGACGGCAATCAGTTTCTGGATTTTGCCTCAGGCATTGGCGTTTGCTCGACCGGGCATTGTCATCCGGAAGTGGTGAAGGCGATCCAGGACCAGGCGGCGGAATTGATTCACATGTCCGGCACGGATTTTTATTATGAGGCGATGATTCAACTGGCCGAGCGTGTGTCGAAGATCGCTCCCATGCCCGGACCGCACAAGTTCTACTACGGCAATTCCGGAGCGGAGGCGATCGAGTGCGCGCTGAAGCTGGCGCGTTACCATACGGGGCGGCAGAACATCATCGCGTTCTACGGCGCATTCCATGGCCGCACCATGGGAGCGCTTTCGCTGACTGCATCGAAGGCCCAGCAACGACGCAGGTTTGGCCCGCTTGTTCCCGGCATTACGCACGTTCGCTATCCCTACGCCTATCGCGGATGCAGCGGCGGCCCGCAGGAAGAAGAGGCGTTCGCGCTGGGTTGCGCTCGCTACATTGAAGAAAAACTTTTCAAGACCACGATGCCGCCGGAAGAGGTTGCAGCCATTTTTGTCGAGCCCATCCAGGGTGAAGGCGGGTACGTTGTGGCGCCGACAATCTTCATGCAGGAGTTGCGAAAAATCTGCGATCGTCACGGCATTCTGCTGGTCGCGGACGAAGTGCAGTCGGGCGTGGGCCGCACCGGCAAGTGGTGGGCCATCGAACACAGCGGTGTCGAGCCGGACATGGTTTGCATTGCGAAAGGAATCGCCAGCGGCATGCCGCTGAGCATCTGCATGACACGCGCACACATTATGGATTGGAAACCCGGCTCGCACGCGTCGACATTCGGCGGCAATCCGGTGGCAATTGCGGCGGCGATGGCGACGCTGGATGTCCTGGAACGCGAAGGCGTGGCCAATGCCGCCAAGGTCGGCAACGCGATGATGCAGCGCTTGAAGGAGTGGCCGAGAAAGCACCCGATCGTCGGCGACGTGCGCGGACGCGGATTGATGATCGGCATCGAGATTGTCAAAGATCAGAACTCGCGTGAGGTCGCTTCGGAATGGCGCAACCGGATTGAGACCCTGGCCTTCGATCGCGGACTGCTCATCCTGGGCTGCGGCGAGACCTCGATCCGGCTGGCCCCGCCGCTGATTGTGAAGCAGGAGGAGGCCGATAT
>JAJYVR010000256.1 GCA_021791935.1 Acidobacteriota bacterium | reverse complement strand
CCGGGCCAGCTTCTACCGCTGCAGTGAGGAAGCCAAGCCGGACCGGGATATGGACCTGCGCGATGCCATCCAGCGGATCGCGTTGGAATGGCCCAGCTATGGGCGGCCGCGCATCACGGCGGAACTGCGGCGGCGTGGCTGGACGGTGAACCCGAAGCGGGTCTACCGGCTGTTGCGCGCGGACAACCTGCTGTGCGTTCGCAAGCGCAAGTTCGTCGCGACCGCCGACTCCAACCACGGACGCAAGGTCGATCCGAACCTGGCAGCCGGCATGGTGCCGACCGGCGTGGACCAACTGTGGCGAGCCGATATCACCTATGTCCGGCTGCGCGAGGAGTTCATCTTTCTGGCGGTGATTCTGGACGCCTTCTCGCGCCGGGCGATCGGCTGGGCCCTGGATCGCAACCTGGAGGACGAGCTGACGTTGACGGCGCTGCGCATGGCTCTGTCGCGGCGAAGCATCCAGCCCGGTCTGGCGCGCCACTCCGATCGCGGCAGCCAATACGCGAGCAACGAGTACACCGGCCTGCTGAAGGCGAATCTATCGGTCCGATGTTGCAATGAATCGCCGGGAGCGGCATCTGTCCACCGCTCCCGGCGATTCATCGGCGTCGATGAGTTCCAGCCGGTTATTCCTAAGCGGGATGCTCTCCAGCAGCGCCCGCCTCCGCTTCACCGGCCGTGCTCAGCATGCGATAAAGTGATCTTGCCGGTCGAGATTTTTGCAGCGAACGGTGAAACAAGTCTTAACTGTTTGTCTCAACCAAGGGGGCAACCCCAACCCAGCATGCGCGCGACCTCTTCCGGTCGTTGCCCATTCTGCAACTGCCGAACTGCGAAGGTGTGTCGGAGCATCTTCGCATTTGCCTTCTTGGTGCGCTGCTTCCCGCGCGTATCTTGCCCAGGCAGGACTACTTCAGTGACACCAGCCGCCTTCAGAACTCGCTGGATTCGACGCGACCAGAGATGAACATCATGATCAGGGTTCTCAGTCGCCAGAGAACGAAACGGCATGGTCGCATCACACTGAGGACTGACGGGCACATTCAGGATGAGCTCGACAACATCTGCATGAAGAGGAATGACCGCATCTACACCCGTCTTCTTTCGCGCATATCGATACACCTAAATGACACGATCTCCGACTTTCTCCTCGGTGATTCTCTCCGGTTCATGCAGCACTGCATCCACGAGATCGCAGCCCACATTCAACAGCAGTGTGAGGTAGGCCGTCAGGCGCTCAACGTAAACATGTTTCTCTCGTACATCAATGGAATCAGGAATCGTATCCTTGATGCTAGCCATGAGCGCCTTCACCTGATCCTCGGTGTATGGATCCTGCACATGATCCTTCGGCGGTCGATCCGCCTTGATCGCCAGGATGGGGTTTTGCTTCGGCACTCCAAGCATCGTCCAATAAGCAAAGACAATATGCAGAATGCCCCACCGCTGTGATCTGGAGGCGAGTCGTGTCCACTCGCGCGATAAAGACCAGCGCGCTAGTTGGATCGGTTTCATCTCCTGGATGTGTTCGATTCCCTGCTCGATCGCCCAGCACTTGAAGACATTCCCAAATGTTTGATACTGAGGGTAGACGCCCCACTTCCCAAACTTATGCTCCGTGCGATCCAGCCACATCTGCCAGGCATCGGTGACTGTTACGAGTTCGTTTTGCGTCTTCTCAGTGATCGCACGCGCGCCCGCGATCTCCGGGTCCATGGCACGCAGCTTTCCTGAAGCGATTTCCTGTGCCTCAGCCCAGGATGTAGTAACGAGCGAATATCGTTCCCTCTTGCCTCCGGCCTGTCGAATGTAAATCCACTTCGGACACTTGCAGGTGTTGTGATGTTTGTCGTTCGCATGTGAACAGTTTTCATTGTGGCGTGTGTAGGGACTGACACTTCCGGACGCGGTCTTCTGAACGTTGCTCATGCGACAATGCCCGCACTGCCTGGAAATGCGTGTACAGTATGTACACATTCTCAGCGGATCCAAATAGTAAATTATTTTTTATGAATCGTTTACGATCTTCTATCCTTCCACTCTTCATACCAGGCCATCTGGATGGCTTCCAGCTTTGCCTCGTTGGACTTTTGCGGATCGTCGACGAAGCCAGGCAGCTCCGTCACAAAGCGATGCAGTTCAGTAAAGCGGACGGTCAATGGGTCCGTCTCAGGAAATTTTTCCTGCAACTGGATTCCAATTTCTTCGGCATTGTTCCATGTAATCTGTGGCACGGCACGCTCCCCTTGTGGCTTGACAACATTATGTCAGGGATTTGAGGGCGCTTGTTTTTCTTCCGCCAGCGACAGCGGCTTACCTTCGGAAACGTAATTGCGGTTCCACTTGGGAATCTCGACAACGTAGCTTCCCGGGCCGGTGATGATGGCCTGGCAGCCCAGGCGAGAATTCAACTGCACATCCGCGGCCGTCTCCATCCGGTCCAGTTCATCGTCATCCGGCTCGCTGATGCCCGATGCGCCCTCTTTGATCCAAAGAT
Organism: Acidobacteriota bacterium; assembly: GCA_021791935.1. Taxonomy (GTDB): domain Bacteria; phylum Acidobacteriota; class Terriglobia; order Terriglobales; family Acidobacteriaceae; genus JAKAAZ01. Next base: position 1,672 of record JAJYVR010000256.1, on the reverse strand, counting down.
GACAGGTGGTGCAGGCGCAGGCGCCGCCGCAGGCGTGGTCGAGAAAAATTCCAAAGTTTTCCGCCACGTCGAGGAACGACATCGGCTTGCCATGATGGTCGTAGGGCATGGTCCCGTATTTGAACTCGACCGTGCGGCCTTCGGGAAGAAATGTGACGCGAACCATTCCCGCTGCGGGTGGCTTGGTCAGATCGATCGGCTTCTCGGTTTCAACAGTGGTCGTGTGTGCCATAGGCTGCTCTCACTTGTTTTGAACTTCAGGTTCTTTCGGCATCGCTTCAAATTCAGCAGCGGCCATGGGATGATGTGCGGCCGGCCCTTTGCCCATTCGCTGGCCGGCGGCATCCATGGTTCTGCCCTTCATCACGGAGCCGACGGCCACGTCCATTTGCAATTCGGCAAAGTTTCTCGTCGCCTGGTCCAGCGCATCGATCGCATTTCGAATCGCATGATAGTCGTTGCCGCAACGCGCTTCTTCCAGCGCCGTGCGCGTCGTATGGATGCGGGCGACTTCGTCCGGGCGCAACAGCGTCCACGCAGGACTTGACGGGGCTTTTTCCACTGCGATCAGGATCGTCTCGGCCTCGCTCTTGGCTTCGATGAGTTGCCGCTCGCGAAAATCTTCCTCGGCATGATCGAAGGAATCCAGAATCATTGTCTCAACCTGCTCGTCCGTCAACCCATAGGTAGGCTTGACTTCAATTTCCGATTGCATGCCGCTGCGTTGCTCCAGCGCGGTCACGCGCAGAATCCCGTTGGCATCGATCAGGAACTTGACTTCAATCCGCGGCATCCCCGCCGCCATTGGAGGAATCCCCTTCAGATCGAATCGCGCCAGCGATCGACAATCCTTCGCCAACTCGCGCTCCCCCTGCAACACGTGGATGGCGACATTGGTCTGGCCGTCGATGCCGGTGGTGAAGTGCTCGGTAGCCGACGCGGGGATGGTAGAGTTGCGCTGGATGATCCGCGCCACAACGCCTCCCAGCGCCTCAATGCCCAGCGACAACGGCGTCACGTCCAGCAGCAGCATGTCGTCGGTGGCCGAGGAATCTCCCGCAAGAATGTTGGCCTGAACTGCGGCTCCCAGTGCGACCACTTCGTCCGGATTCATTTCCGCATGAGGTTTTTTCCCGCGCGCTGCCAACTCGAAAACATCGTCCACCAATTTGCGTACCAGCGGAATTCGAGTCGATCCCCCAACTAAAACCACTTCGCCGATTTCGTCGATTTCAATGCCGGCATCCTGAATCGCCTGGTGACACGGCGCGATCGTTCTTTCAACAACGGGACGAATCAACTGCTCAAATTGCTCGCGCGCGATCTCGCGCTGGTAGCGTTGTCCCGTGGGCAACATGACATCTAGATGGGTGGAACTTTCAGACGACAGGGCAATTTTCGCGTCGATGACCGATTTGCGAATTGCCTGGATCGCTTCGCCATTGCGCCGCACATCCAGACCCAAGTCGCCGGAAATATCTTCAAGAGCGATGGCGATCAGAAGGTTGTCGATGTCATCGCCGCCGAGGTGGGTATCGCCGTTGGTGGCGATCACTTCAAAGATGCCGTCGTGCAACTTCAAGATCGAAATATCGAACGTGCCGCCACCCAGGTCATAGACAGCGACAATGCCATCTTTTTGGCGATCCAGGCCGTAGGCGAGCGCCGCTGC
>JAJYVR010000255.1 GCA_021791935.1 Acidobacteriota bacterium | reverse complement strand
AAGAGCCAGAGCAGCTTCAGCTTAACCCGATTCCTGCCGACTTCAATACACACGTATCGAGGATGTCAACAGAGCCAGATGAGTTTTGATTCCCTGCCCGACGCGTCCGCGCTTGAAAGTGTGCGTTGTCGGTATAGCTTGGAGCGGACAAGTCTAGCCTTCCGTTTCTGATGTTCTGGCTGCGCAGAACAATTGGCCCATAATCAGTCCACACGGGCGTGGAATGCGGGCAATCGACTATTCGTTCACAGAGTTCGGAGAGCCGCGTCCTACTCGCCATGCCCAAGCTCCTTCAGTCCATCTTTTTGTTCCTGAAGGACGACATACTCCCTGCGAATGATCTGGCGGAAGCGTTCGGAGGCGGTAGCCCAATCGACGATATCCACTTTGAAGGGCAGGTCAGATTCGGAGAATTCCTCGGCCAACTCTGCCCGAATGGAAAGCGCCAATGGCTGTTCGCCGAAGATGGCCAGGTCGAGATCGGAGTAGGGTTTGGCTTTGCCCTGGACGCGGGAACCAAAGGCCCAGACTGCGCACTCCGGCACATGACGCTGCAAAATGCCGCGCACAATCTCCAGTTCGCCGGGGCGCAACTCCAATCTTCGATTTGTGACGGTCTGCTTCATTCCGTGTTGCGCTTTTGCAATTGTTCGAGCAGGTACTCGGCCTCCGCCAGAAAGGATGGAATTACCGCAACGACCGGCAAAGCGACGCCCTCTTCGTAGGTGTAGCTGGTTCGGGCGTGCATCTCGCGGTAGCGCTTCCAATCCGGCCAACTGCCCCGCAGCAGGTTTTGCTCATTGCCGGTGCGGATCAGGTCGCCGAAGGGCATGGCATCCAACTCGGCAGGGGAGGCAAACGTTGCCTGAAGATACCGCTTGAGCATCTTATGGCTGATCTCGTAAGTAAATTCAAATCGCTGCACCAATCCGTCGCGTACCAGCGTGTGCGCAGGATTGCTTTGATATTCCGCCAGCCCTTCGGCCAGCCGCTTGACCGCATTGGCAAGCGGCGTCAGGTCAAGTTGTTCATTCATCTTGCTTGCTCCATTCTCTCACTCGCCATACCCAAGCTCCTTCAGGTTGGCGGCGTCCAGCCGCGCGGCCTCGGCCTGTTGCTGGCGAAGCGTGGCGGCGAGGCGAGCTATCTTTTCCTCGAAAGGTTCGCCGTCGTCCTCGACGGCCTCGGCCCCGACGTAGCGTCCCGGTGTGAGCACGTGGCCATGCTTGCGGATCTCATCGAGCTTGGCAGCCTTGCAGAAGCCGGGTATGTCGGCGTACTCGCCCGCGCCTTTATCTCCGCGCCAGGCGTGGTAGGTGCCAGCGATCTTGGCTACATCCTCGTCGCTCAACTCGCGCTGGACACGGCTGATCAGCGCGCCCATCTTGCGTGCGTCGATGAAGAGCGTTTCGCCCTGGCGCTCGCGGAAGCCATTGCGCCGCTTGCTGCGCGTGAGGAACCAAAGGCAGACGGGAATCTGCGTGGAGTAAAAGAGTTGGCCGGGCAGCGCGACCATGCAATCGACCAGGTCGGCCTCAATGATCTTTTTGCGAATCTCGCCTTCGCCGGACTGGTTGGACGACATCGACCCGTTGGCGAGGACGAAGCCTGCCAATCCCGTGGGCGCAAGGTGATAGAGGAAGTGCTGCACCCAGGCATAGTTGGCATTGCCTGCGGGCGGAACGCCGTAGACCCAGCGCTTGTCTTCCTTGAGCATCTCGCCGCGCCAGTCGCTGTCGTTGAACGGCGGATTGGCGAGGACGTAGTCGGCCTTGGGGTCGGGGTGACGGTCGGCATGGAAGGTATCGCCGTGGCCGATCTGTGCGTCGATGCCACGAATGGCGAGGTTCATCTTGGCCAGCCGCCAGGTGGTATAGTTCGACTCTTGCCCGTAGATGGAGATGTCGCCGATTCGGCCGCTGTGCGCCTCAATGAACTTCCCGCTCTGCACAAACATGCCACCGGAGCCGCAGCAGGGATCGTAGACACGGCCCTTGTAGGGCGCGAGCATCTCCACCAGAATGCGGACGACGTGCGCGGGCGTGTGAACTGGCCGCCCTTTTTGCCCTCCGCGCTGGCGAACTGCGAAAGGAAGTATTCATAGACGCAGCCAAGAACGTCCTTGGCCCGGTCGGCGGGAGTGCCCAGGCCAACGTCGCTGATGAGATTGATGAGCTGGCCGAGACGCTGTTTGTCGAGGCCGGGCCGGGCATAGTCCTTGGGCAGCACACCTTTGAGCGATGGGTTGTCGCGTTCGATGGCGGCCATCGCATCGTCTACGAAGGTGCCGATTTTGGGCTGCGGAGCGCTAGCTTTCAGGTGCTGCCATCGCGCTTCCTTCGGCACCCAGAAGATGTGGGCGGCGCGGTACTCGTCGGGGTCTTCCGGGTCTGCACCGTCCGAGCGCTGGCTCTCCAACTCGGCGTGCTTGGACTCAAAGGCATCCGAAATGTATTTAAGGAAGATGAGACCCAGGACAACGTGCTTGTACTCCGCCGCGTCCATGTTGTTGCGCAGCGCGTCGGCAGCGGCCCAGAGCTTCGATTCAAATCCAAGTGCAGATGTAGTGCTCACAAGACCCGCTTCCTTATTTCTTTGCTGCTTGACTCGGCAGTTTGCTTGGAAAGTACCGTTGTACGTCCTGAGCACAGAAGAATCAAGATACTGAATCGAATGTAACTGCGGAAGACATTTTTACTGTTTGCCTTGGCCAAGTTCATCTTTGAGGAACGTCGCCAACGGCATCACTTCCGTCTTCTTGTCCAGCTTGAAGCGCTCATTGCCTGGGTACAGCACGATCTGTCGCGTGGCTTTGATGTCTTCGCAGCCGTTGTAAAAGCCTTTGCTGGGCGCGGGGCTGCCGAGGGAGCGCTTGATCTCGATGGCCCAACGCTCCTTCGCGCTGAAATCAATCACCAGGTCAATCTCTGCCCCGGCGGAGGTGCGGTAGAACGATGTCCGCGCGGTGGCTGGCAGCGCCCCCAAGATGTTTTCAATCAGCATCCCCTCCCAGCTTGGGCCGACGACCGGATGTCCCAGCAGTTCTTCCATGTTGCGGATGCCGAGCAGCGCGTGCAACAGGCCGCTGTCGCGGACATAGACCTTCGGTGTGCGCACCAGACGCTTCTTCGCGTTCGCGGCCCAGGGCTGCAAACGGCGGACCAGCAGCAGGTCCACCATGATGTCGAGATAGCGCGCGACGGTATGCCCGCTGACACCGAGTCCGCTAGCGAGCTGCGCCGCGTTGAGCATCTGCCCCTGATTGTGTGCCAGCATCTGCCAGTAGCGGCGCAACGTCTCCGCCGGAATACGCGGGCCGAGCGCGGGAACATCGCGTTCAAGATATGTCTGAATGAAAGCGGAGCGCCACGCGAAGCTGTCCTCGTCGCTGGCGGCAAGAAAGCTGTCCGGGAAGCCGCCGCGATTCCAAAGCTGGTCAGCCTTACCGACTCCAGACGCGGCAACTTCAGCCACAGAGAACGGAGTCAGTTCTTCGTAGGCAATGCGTCCGGCCAGAGTTTCTGCGGACTGATGCAAGAGGTCAATGGACGCGGAGCCGAGCAGGAGAAACTGGCTGTTGCGTTTGCCTTTTCGCCGCCGCTGGTCGATCAGGCCGCGCAGAGTCGCGAAGATGCCGGGCAGCCGATGAATTTCATCAAGGATCACCAGCCGCTCTTCATGCTGCGCCAGGTAGAGTTCCGGCTCGGTCAGTTTCGCGCGGTCGGACGGCAGCTCCAGGTCGAGGTAGAGCGCCTGCTCTCTGATCTCTTCTGCCAGAGCAAGCGCGAGCGTGGTTTTGCCGACTTGCCGAGGGCCAAGCAAGGCCACGGCGGAAAACTGCTGCAAGAGCTTTCGCAATCTCGGCTGAACAAGCCTCTGAATCATACCTTGCAATTATGCCACATAAATACATGATTGTGACATAGACTTCTTGGGAAGGCAGAGATTTCATCGTGCAGCAGCTTCTTCGTTCACTGGTGAGACAGCCCGCGCAAGTGATCGCCATCTTCGCGGTTTGAAGAGCGGCGTTGTAGACAGTGGCGAATCTTCGGTCCTCAGACAGAGCAGGGATCCTCAAGCCCTTCCCAACAGGCTCCAAACTGCTCCAGGGTTTCTTGGCGGGACATCAAATCCTCCTGCAAGAAACCTCAGCCCTCTCAATGGCTGCCGCAAGTACCAACCCTGGTTCTACTGG
>JAJYVR010000254.1 GCA_021791935.1 Acidobacteriota bacterium | reverse complement strand
TTCCTCATCCGGCATCTCCGCCAGCTCCGCCTCCACCTTGCCGCAGATGGCCGTCGCTCCCGTGCCCGGCCGCTTCGCGATGGCCGCCAAGCCGTATTTTTCGACCGCTGCTTCCAGGTCCGTGCCGAGCGTGGTGCTCTCATAGATATTCAGCACATAGAGCACAGGTTTCTGGCTGAGGAACATATACCCGCGAATCAACTTCTTTTCGTCCGCTGTCATTTCCATCGAGCGCAAGGGCTGCTCCGCTTCCAGATGCGGCTTGGCGCGCAGCAGAAGCGCCTGCTCGGCTTCCAGCTCAGAAGTGCGACCTTTTTTCAGGTCTTTTTCCAGTCGCTCCATCCGCTTTTCAATCTGCGTCAGATCGCTCAGCATCAGGTCGAACTCGACATCCTGAATTTCCTTCAGCGGATCGATGGGACCGGTGAGCGGAACGGAGGGATCGTCGAACACTCGCAGCACGTGGATCAACGCATCCACATTGCGCAGGCTCGCGAGCAGGCTCGGCTCCTTCAGCGCTTCCTGGCCGATTGCGCCCACATCGGCATATTCGACGGTGGCAAAGACGGTCTTCTTCGGCTGATAGAGCGCGGCCAGTTTTTCCAGCCGATCGTCGGGAACCCGCGCCATGCCCAGGTGAACTTCCTTGGGATTGGAATAGCCGCGGTCTTCCAGCTTTGCCTTGGTAAGAATCGTGAACAGCGAGGTTTTGCCTACCTGGGGCAGGCCGATAATTCCAGTCTTCATGCTTGTCCTGTGAGGGAGATTGTTTAGCGGTTCCTACGAAAGTTTACGCTGTTTCCCGCTGTCTATTGATGCGGCAGATCAACTCAACTGGCCGGTTCTGGCCGCGCATAGAGGACGATCAATCCAAGGCCGGACAACAGGACGATACCTTCGAGCGAGGTGGAAAGATTGTGCAGGCGGTTGAAGTCCACGCGCGCGGGATTGGTCGAAGCTGGGTCCGCCATGGCCGGACCCGCCTGGATGCGCAGCGATTCCATACGCGGAATCACAGAAAATTGCGAATATGCCGTCAGGCCCATCATGACGGCAATCAGCAGCAATTGCGGCGCAATGGAACGCCGGGTCGCGCGCGTCACGCGCTCCACGATACATAGCAGCAATAAAGTCGCCCCGCAGAAAAGGCCGATGTCATGCAAGTGCAGCAAGGAGTTGCGCACCATGGCGCCGGCCACTTGAAGGCCGACCGCCGGGTCCGGAAACATCGGCATCAGCGACTCAAACGCCACCGGCGCGACCACCGCGCCAAAGAACAATAAGCCCCCGACCCACACGACGAGGGCCAGCAGGATCAGACTACGCAGGAACGTTTTCATCGGCCATCCTTTTACCGCTGTTGGATTGATTTTATTTCCGATGTAGCAAGAACCCACATTTTAAAATCGATGTGTGGGGCAACCGGCGCTATTGCAGACCGCTGACGGAGCTGCGTCCAATCAGGCGTTCGATGCGCTTCTTCATGGGTGGATGGGTCGAGAACAGGTTGCTGAACATGCCGCCGCCGACCAGCGGCTGCGCAATAAACAGATGCGCGCTGGACGGCGATGCCACCATCGGCACGCGCCTGGAATAGGCGTCGATCTTTTCCAGGGCGCTGGCCAGGGCATACGGATTGCCGGTCGTTTTCGCGCCAGTGGCGTCGGCCTCATATTCCCGCGAACGGGAGACGGCCATCTGGATCAGCATGGCTGCGATCGGGGCCAGAATCAACATGAACAGCCCGCCGATTCCACCGCCGCGCTCGCGCCTGCCGCCTCCGCCGCCAAAGCCGCCGAAAATTTCTGCCCAGTAGCCCATCCGCGCGATCAACGTAATCGCCCCGGCGAGCGTGGCCGCAATGGAGCTGGTGAGGATATCGCGGTTCTGCACATGGCCGAGTTCGTGCGCCAGCACGCCTTCGAGTTCTTCGTCGTTCAGCAGCGACAAGATTCCGTGGGTCATGGCCACCGAGGCGTGCTTGGGATTTCGTCCGGTCGCGAATGCATTCGGAGACTCGGTTGGAATGACGTACATCTTCGGCATCGGAATGCCCATGCGCTGCGTCATCCGCTCCACCACTTCGTAGGCGCGAGGCAGTTGCTCTCGCGCGACCGGCTGCGCTTTGTACATTTTCAGCGCCAGCTTGTCGGAGTAAAAGTAGGTGAAGAAATTCATCCCGGCGGCAAAGAGAAATCCAAGGACCAGGCCATTTCGCCCGCCGAAATGCTCGCCGATCAAGACCAGCAGCACAGTCAGCAGCGCAAGAAGAAATGCAGTTTTCGCGGCGTTTCCCATCGCACTCTTATTCTATTCCTTTGCGCGGCGCGGTATCGCGATGCGAAGCCGGCCGAAAACTTGTAGCATCTATACGGAAGGCGGCGGCCTTTCGTCGCCCGCAATCGTCTACAAAATACCGATGGTGGAACGCAGCGCAATCGTCGAGCAATGGCGCAGCCGGCAGGATGCAACGGCTGTGCTGGCCACGCTGGTGCGGGTCGAAGGATCGTCGTACCGCAGACCGGGCGCGCGCATGTACATTCACTCGACCGGCTCCGTGGGCGCCATCAGCGGCGGCTGCCTGGAAGGCGACGTCGCGCGCAAGGCTGCATGGATCGTGCGAAGTGGCCCCGCAGTCGAGCGATATTCCACGCTGTTCGATGAAATTCTGGACGAGACCAACTCGCTCGACACCCGCGAGATTCCCTATGGACTGGGCTGCGGCGGCGTCATCGACGTGCTGCTGGAGCCGGTTGCCTCGCCGGAAACCAACGCGATGCTGCGGGCGCTGGAAGCGGCGCAGCGCGGCGAGACGTTGTACTCGGCCACCGTGCTGCCTGCTTCCGCAAACGACAGCATTCCATTCGCGCGCGTGATCGCGCGCCAAGATGGGTCGATTTTCTTTGCGAGTTCATATCTCAGCGCGGAAGCGCAAGCGCACCTGGCCCGGTTGGCGCGCATTGGGAATGAAGCGAACACGGTTTCTTTTTCGCTCGGCAACGAAGCGCGGGATGTCTTTCTTGAGCCGGTCCCGCCGCCGCAACGGCTGGTGATTTTTGGCGCGGGCGACGACGCGCGGCCGCTGGCGAACATGGCGCACCTGCTGGGATGGCATGTGGCCGTGGCCGATGGAAGAGCATGGCTGGCGCAGGCGGCTCGCTTCCCAGAGGCCGCACAAGTGCTGTCGCTGAACGAAAACGCGGCCAATCTCGGAGAGCTACATCTTTCGGACCGCGATGCCGTCGCCCTGCTGACGCACAGCTTTGACCAGGACAAACATCTGCTGGGCAAATTGTTGCCGCTGGAGCTGCGCTATCTCGGGTTGTTGGGCGCCCGGCATCGCAGCCGCCTTTTGCTGACGGAGGCTGCGGCACGGCTTGGCTGGACGCCGGAACAATGCCTGCGCCGGGTACATGCGCCGATTGGCCTGGACCTGGGCGGCGATGGTCCGGAGGCGGTGGCGGTAGCAATACTTTCGGAAATTCAGGCTGCGCTGCACCGGAAAAACGCAGTCTCGCGCGGCATGTCGGAAGAAGATTTTCTTGCCGCTCCGGACCGCGCGTACATTCCCGCGCCATGCCCGCTCGATAATCCCCCTGAGTCGCCCGATGCCGCCCAAACCGCGCACTGATTCGATTTCGATCCCGGCGATTGTTCTCGCCGCGGGCGGCTCCACGCGCCTCGGCCAGCCAAAACAACTGCTGCGATTGCCGGAACTCGGCGGAGAAACACTGGTCGACCACACGATCAACCTTGCGATCGCAGCAGGGACCGCGCCGGTTTTTGTCGTGCTCGGCGCGGAGGCGAATGAAATTCAGCGCCAGTCTCAATTGCTCGAGTGCATCGTCATACGCAACGAGGCATGGAGAGAGGGGATGGCGAGTTCCATCCGGCTGGGGGTTGCGGCCGTCATGGGCAACGCGCCCGATGCCTCCGGCGCGATGGTCCTGGTATGCGATCAACCTGCGTTGTCCGCAGACCACTTGCGCGCGTTGCTCAATGCGCACCGGGCTGATCCGAAAAGCATCGTGGCCTCGCGCTATGCCGGACGCGCCGGCGTGCCGGTTGTGTTCCCTCGCGCATTGTTTCCCGCGTTGCTGGAACTCAAAGGCGACCAGGGAGCGCGCGCGATGCTGCAACAGTCTGGATTGGCCGTCGATGCGATCGATTTTCCGGGCGGCGAATTGGATATCGAC
>JAJYVR010000253.1 GCA_021791935.1 Acidobacteriota bacterium | reverse complement strand
GTTTCAAATCCGTTTGCGGTATCCGAACTAGACATCGTTTCCACGATGAAAGATCGGCTCTACGCCGGATGCGCGGCTTAAGAGCGCTTGCTCTTCCTGGGAATCGAGCGGCTTGTATTGTTGCGCGACATCCATCGCCAGGCGGAAATAGGCTTCCTCGCCGGGAGGTATGGCAGCGGTGATGGCGTGGCCTAATGTATATCGCAGGCCGAGCGAGGCCTCGTGAGGAAAATCCGCAGGCTGATACCAGCATTTGGAGTTCGGATGATCTTTCTTCTCCGAAGTCGGCCAAACTGTTTTCGCCATGCTCTTGATGGCCAGCATGCCCACTCCTTTTTCCTGCGCTTTGTGGATGACCTGAGGACCGAAATTCGCTTGCGACACAAGCACCCAGTTGATGGGAAAAAGAACTGTGTCAAATGGATATCTGTCCATCGCGGCGACAGCCGTTTCGACCGAGTGCGCAGAGAAGCCGATATAGCGAACCTTTCCTTCTTTGCGGGCCGCCTCAAAGGTTTCCATGGCGCCGTTTGGCCCTAGAATTTGGTCCAGCTCAGTCATCTTGGTGAGAGCGTGAAACTGATACAGATCGACGCGATCGGTCTGCAATAATTTGAGAGATTCTTCCAGCGCAGCGCGCGAGCCTACCTTGTCACGCTTGCCGGTCTTGCAGGCCAGAAAGCTTCTTGCGCGGTACGGCGCCAACGCCGGGCCGAGAAGCTGCTGCGCATCGCCATAACTTGGCGCTACGTCGAAGTAATTGATGCCGCGATCCACCGCTTCCGCGACAATGTTTTTGGAAGCGGATGGAGTGCTGTTCATCACCACAATGCCGCCCATTGCGATGATGGAAAGATGAACGTCTGTCTTGCCCAGGCGCCGTTTGGCAATGGGGTTCATGTTCTTCGGGGTGTCGGACGCGGCCCACGATGGAGAAAGACCGGCGCTGCCGGCAGCGATGGCAGCGAATGCTCCTTGCTTAATGAAGTCTCGACGTTCCATTGGCTCCTCCTTGGTGGCAATCGACCATAGCGCGGGACGCGCATGAATATGAGGCCATTGTTTCACGAACGATTTGCGAAGCGGCACGGCCAGGATTTCAGCATAGTCTGTATCAGGCTTCATTTCTAGTGCCCTGAGCCGGACGTTCGCAACATAAATCGAGGGCGACAATTTCGGTATGCAAGTAGGATCTTAGGAAGCAGAAGTCTCGGAGCGGGTGAATTCTGCTTTCTAAAACCCTACGGTTTACGGGTAAGAGCTTTCGCGGCGACGAGTTGCCCGAGGAGATGGCGCGGCGCGAGGGCTGGTTGAAGAAGATCCGGCGGCCCAAGGCAGAGTTGGAAAAGGAAGCCGTCTTCGGCCAGATCAAGGAGCAGCGAGGCTTCCGCCGACGCAAAACGGCCTGAAATGCCGGGGGCTGTTCGCCGTACCCCGCCACTTATGCAACCTGCCAGTCTGGCCAACCATCTCCGAGCGAGAACGTGTCCGCAAACTTCCATGCCAGATCAACCGTTCGCCTGAAATCGCTATCCCAGACAGATTCCTAGCCAGGATGATTTGTACGGGTAAGAACTTGCTCCGCAGCAGCATTCAGGCGGACCCAGATGGGATCGATCCAAGACAGATGATCGGGCTTCATGAGCACAGAACGAAGGCATTGCACAAGAGTGGGACTTTGAGGGCTTGCGGCTGTTGTTGGCCAGGCGTCTTTCGGGAAGCAGGATTGAGGGAGAAAGACTAGGGCGAGGTGCAAATCCCTGCTGGCTGCGGCGTCGAAGACCGCACGCGCACGAGCAGAACTTTCTTCCACAGTGGCGCCGCTTACCGCCCACGCGACGATATCCAATTGAGGGCGAATGGGCGCGATGAACATGGCTGAAGCGCTGAGGCGGCGATAGAGTTCGATGGCAGCCCAGCGGCAGGATTGCAACATTCCGGCGAATTCGCCGCCCGGGATTAACGGCAATGCGCGTTGCGTCGCCCAAAGGGCCACAGCTGAGGCGCCGGCGCGAGAACATTCCAGACTGATTTCGCCAAGATGCAGATGGTCCGACGTGAAGTAGGTATAGGGGGAATCGTGTTTGTAAAAGCGTCCGATCGAGGGATCGCGAAACACGACGCAGCCGCAACCATAGGGCTGAAGGCCATGTTTATGCGGATCGACAACGATGGAATCGACCGCGCGCAGGGCGGCAAACGATTCCGCCGTTTCCGCGTCTAAGTTTGTAGCCAGGGTGAAATACCCGCCGTATGCGGCGTCCGCATGGATGCGAAATCCATAGCGGTCGCGCAAGGCGAGAATTTCTGGCAGTGGGTCGACGGCGCCGAGAGCGGTGGTTCCAAGAGTCACGACGACCGTGCCGATGTCGCCTTTTTGGAGTCTGGATTCGAGAACGTTCAGGTCGAGTCTGCCTCGCGGGTCAGTCGCGACAGAATCGAAGGGCAGTTGCAAGACGCCGCAGATGCGACGATGCGTATAGTGTGCCTGGTCAGATGCGAGGATCGTTTTGCGGGGATGGAGCTGTCCGGCGATCCAGAGCGCTTCCAGGTTGGCGAAGGTGCCGCCGCTGGTGAGATGGCCGAGGTGGGTTGTCCAACCGAACATGGCCGCGAGAGCCTGAACGGCCTCGATTTCCATTTGGGAGCTGGCGCGACCGCCATCGAGGGCATGATTATTGGGATTGATCCATGTGGCGAGCGCGTAGGCTGCTCGTGCGATAGGATGGGGCGGCTTGAGCATCTGCCCGGCATAGAGGGGGTGGAAATAGGGGTAATTTTCGCGGAGCCTGGTCGCCGTTTCCTGGAGCACAGCCATCATTAAGGCGTGGTCGAGCGGAGCGGGGGAGTTCGGAGGCAGCGAGGAGAAGCCCTCGTCCAGCGTGGGAAGAGCGTTCTGGAGCCAGACTAGAGATTCCTCTTCAAATTCCATGTCGTCAGTTAGCATAACGCATGAGGGCTGAGGGAGTTGGAGGGAAAGGAGCGGGGCTGGAAGCGTTGAAAAGGATGGCGCGGTTGCTAACCTGCATTTTTTTCTTGTATTTGGAGAAAATCTGGTACACTGAGTATGCGTTCGAATAGAACCGGGCAGTTGTAGACTTTGCCCCAAAGCACAAGATTCTGCTAGTAGTCGCTCCGATTCCCTTCAGCGTAATCCAAATCGATTAGGAAATAAGATTCAAATGGAACAAGGAACAGTAAAGTGGTTTAACGACGCGAAGGGCTTCGGCTTTATATCGCGCCAGAATGGCGAAGATGTTTTTGTGCATTACTCTGCGATCAATTCAAACGGATTTAAGAGTTTGCAAGAAGGCCAGGCCGTGCAGTTCAACGTTGTGAAGGGACCGAAGGGCTGGCAGGCTGCCGATGTTCAGCCGCTGTAGGAGCGAGCGCTAGGTTATAGACAAAAAGGCAGAGGAGACATCCTCTGCCTTTTTGTTTCACAGCAAATATTTCGAGTGCGCCGACATTCCGCGCACTCTCACTGCGAGAAATTGATTGCAGTTGCGCGCCGGTAGCAGTATGTTCCGATTCATGCATTCGGTGCGATCTCTTTTCCCCTCATCTTTGTTTCAATGTGCCTGCTGCCTGCTTTGCCGGTGCTCGGCCAGACCTCGACTCAACCTGCATCGACTACGGTCACATTTCTGCGTTGCGGAGCCATTTTCACCGGCGCGAGCGACCAATTGCGCCAAGGCGGAGCGATTGCCGTGGTGGGTGGAAAAATCCACGGCATTTTGGATGCGGCGCCTGCTCGGACCGCTGCGGCGGAGATTGTGGATTTGAGCCACGACACTTGCTTGCCGGGGCTGATCGATGCGCATACGCATGTATTGCTGCAAGGCGACATCACCGCTGCCGACTATGACAAGCAACTGCTGAAGGAGTCGCATGCGTATCGCGCGATTGTCGGCGCACAGTCGGCGAAAAAAGCATTGATGTACGGCTTTACGACGATCCGCGACCTGGAGACGGAAGGCGCAGGCTATGCCGATGTCGACATTAGACATGCGATTGAAGGTGGCATCGTTCCCGGACCACGGATGCGGGTGGCGACGCGCGCCCTGGATGTGACTGGGGCCTATCCCAAGTTCGTCACGGAAATGACAGTTTCGGTTATTTTGACCTGTCGGAGGGAAGCAAGTCCTGTTGGCTCAACAGTGGGATTTGAAAACGCGATGTAGTGCAGACCTACCC